>CANRZC010000114.1 GCA_947644185.1 uncultured Acetatifactor sp. | reverse complement strand
TTTTTTGCCCTTTTTCTCGGAGTTAGGTACTTTAATCAAATCTAAAATATTTTAGAAATTCGTGATAGTTCACAAAAAAGACATCTTAAATTTATGGCTATTTAACAAAAATCTTTTACTTTCCAAATTGCCATTGAAAATCTACAAATCCATGATATAATAAATACATTAACATAACAGTGCGCGCGATTGGTGATTTTGCCAAAATAGGATCTGAAAAATCGGAATAATATTCATAAGAAGTAGAAGGCAATAGATTTATTTTCTGCAATTTGTCAGAGAATGAAAATGTTGCATAATAGAGGGTAAGCGGGTAGGTTTTCCTTTCCCGCAAATTTATTACCGATATGTTTAGCTTTATCTAAATTATTTTACATAAATTGTATCGACTAAATTTGACCTGATGGCAAAAGAAAGCAACGGCATAGCTGCACCTGGGGCTGGTAGCCCACAGGTGCGGGGAAAGACATGGGGAGAAAGTATGAAGAAAAGGTGGTATCTACTTGGCATGACAGCAGCAGTGGGGATCATGACAGGCTGTGGAGCCCAGGGTGGGAGCAATGCATCTGAGACGTCGGGCTCCCTTACCCACAGTGTGACGCAGGAGGAACAGAGCCTGGAAGGCAGTCCGGAAGGACAGGACAGCACAGCAGAGGAGACAGGAGCAGAGGAGCAGGAGGAATCGGCATTGCCTGCCTATTTGCAGGGAGTGGACCTGACAGGGGAGACATTGGTAGAGCATACCTATGAGGAGGTCACAGTACATGATCCTTCTGTGATTAAGGTGGATGGGACCTGGTATGTATTCGGTTCCCATTTGGCAGCAGCGAAAACCGAGGATCTGATGAATTGGACGCTGATCGACTCAGATGTGAAGCCGGATAATGTCATTATTCCAAATGCCAAAGAGGAGATGAAAGAGGCTTTTGAGTGGGCCCAGACAGATACCTTTTGGGCACCGGATGTGATTCAGCTCTCTGACGGCAGATTTTATATGTATTATTGCAACTGTCAGGGAAGCTCACCTCTCTCCGCTCTGGGGATAGCGGTGGCGGACAATGTGGAGGGGCCTTATGAGGATTTGGGCATTCTCCTTAAGTCAGGACAGGATGCGGCCACGCCGGACGAGGAGGGAGATGTGTACGACGCTACGGTAGAGCCCAACGCGGTAGACCCCTGTGTGTTCTTTGACAAGGAGGGCAGGCTTTGGATGGTGTATGGATCCTATTCAGGGGGGATCTATATTTTAGAGCTAGATGCCCAGACAGGACTGCCTCTGGAGAGCGGCTATGGGAAAAAGCTCCTGGGGGGCAATCATTTGCGGATAGAGGCACCTTACATTTTATACAGCCCGGAGACAGAGTATTATTACCTTTTCCTTTCCTTTGGAGGGCTGGCGGCTGACGGCGGATACAATATTCGCGTGTGCAGATCCCAGAATCCAGACGGCCCTTACGTGGACAGCGAGGGACAGGATATGGCGGAATGCAAGGGAGCTCCGGGAAGCTTCTTCGATGATTCCACAGCAGGGAAATATGGCGTCAAGCTCATGGGCAATTTCTCCTTCCCCTATATGGAGGGTGAAAATGGGAAATTCAGAAGCGGCTATGTGTCTCCAGGACACAACAGTGCTACTTATGAGGAAGAGACAGGACAGTATTTCCTGTTCTTCCACACCAGATTCGAGGGCAAGGGGGAACAGCATCAGGTAAGGGTACATCAGATGTTTATGAATGAGGATGGATGGCCAGTGGTCTCCCCTTACCGCTATGCGGGAGAGAAGCTGGAAGATCTGGAGGAATCAGCGATTCCCGGTGCTTATAAAGTATTTAATCATATGCACAATATCTCTTCCGTCACCAGGATGTCGGAGGATATTGTACTGGAGGCAGACCACACCATAAGCGGTAGCTATGAAGGTACCTGGGAGTTAAAGAACGGCCACGAGGCGGTCATCGTACTCAATGGAATAGAGTACAGGGGAGAATGGATTCTGGAATGGGATCAGTTTGGCTATAAGAACGTGTACACATTCACAGCGCTTTCCGACAAGGGATACGCAATCTGGGGAAGCGGTTATGCGGCGCAATAGAAAATCTATTTTTCAGCATAAAAAAGCAACCGCCTTAAGGAAGCGGCTGCTGAAAGGAAGGTGAAGGTATGTTTCCAAGAAAGAAAAGGCACAGAATGCTGGCCTGGACCCTGGCGGCGGCTATGGCTGCCAGCAGTCTGACAGTCTGTGCCACGGACGGGGAAACCGGTGACAAAGCGGCTGCGGACGGTGTGGTCAACGGGGAGACGGCATCCAATTATATCACGGATGACTTTTCCAACGACATGTATGACATGAATTACACTGTAATCAGCCAGAGTCAAACCAGTCCCTATTATCAGGGGGATCCTATCTGTATCCCTGCGGCGAAGAACTTTAAGCCGCTGGTGGGCACAGAGATTGTCCCTGACGAATACGGATTGGAAGAGGGCACTGGAGATGTGGTAAAGCTGGAAATCCACCACAGCGGCATCGTGACAGTGGAGGCCCCTGAGACAGCCCGCTACTATGTCAGTCTGGATTATCTGGACGCAGGCAGCAGTGTGCTCCCTCTGGAACTGTCTATGAAGGTGAACGGGGAGTATCAGTTCTACGAGCTGCGGGATCTGGAGTTTGAGGCTGCCTGGAAGGACCCGGAACAGGCGTCCTTCGACAGATATGGCAACCAGATCGTGCCAGTACCCGACAAGATCGTAGAGTGGGAGAGCAAGTATGTACAGGATGCCAGCTACCGCCATTCCCAGCCTTTGGCAATAGAGCTGCAAAAAGGCGCCAATGAATTGGAAATTACCATGATAGAGGGCACCATGCTTCTGGGTAATATCTATCTGACGCAGGAACCGGCTATCCCAGAATACACCGGCTCCAAAAAAGCGGAGGGCAGTAACCTGATTTCCATTCAGGCGGAACAGATGACCTACCGGAATGCCTCTTCCATCCGTGCGGCCTGTGAATTGGATGTGGATCTGGAGCCTTACGAGGTGGAGACGAAAGCGTTAAATACCATCGACAACGCTTCCTTCAAGGATGCCGGCCAGAAAATCACCTATGAATTCCAGGTGGAGCAAGGGGGAACCTATTATCTGGCACTGAATTACAAACAGAGCGAGAAAGCGGATTTCCCGGTATTCCTCAATGTAGAGGTGGACGGTAAAGTCCCCAACAGTGCATTCTATAACTATGGGCTAAATTACGGCAAGAGTTATCAGGTTGAGACTTTGGCAGACACCCAGGGCAATTACTTAAGCCTGGATCTGGATGCCGGCCTTCACACCATCTCCTTTACCATTTCCGCAGATCCTATCCGCCATGTGTTGGAGAATGTGGACAAAATCATGGGCGGTGTGAACAATCTGAACCTGGAGATCACAAAAGTCGCAGGCAACAATAAGGATAAGTACAGAGATCTGGACATTGAGAAGTACATACCGGACGCCATTACACGACTGGAGGAATATGCGGATACGCTGGATGAGCTGTGCGAAAGCGTGAAGGTCTACAATCCGAAGGTAAAAAAGATCGGTGCGTTCTCCTCTGCCACCGTGGCGGCGGAACAGCTGCGCAGCCTTGCAGCGGAGCCAGATGAGCTGGCATACCGTGTCTCCGAGCTGACCACCAGTACCAACTCTGTGAACCAGTTTTTGGCAAACCTGATCGACAGCCTGAACAAAAATGAACTGGGGATCGACAGAATCTATCTGTATCAGGAGGGCGCAAAGCTTCCGAAACAGGCAGGCTTCTTCGCCTCCATAGGCGCAGGAGTGAAGCGGTTCTTCACATCCTTCACATCCCAGGCCTATTCCACCAGCAACAATGATCCAGAGCATCTGCAGGTGTGGGTGAACCGTTCCAGGCAGTATCTGGAGATCATGCAGAAAATGATCGATGAGGACTTTACAGCGAAGACCGGCATTCAGGTGGATCTGGCGCTGATGCCGGACCAGAACAAGCTGATTCTGGCCAATGCGTCGGGAGATGCGCCGGACATTGCCACAGGTATTAACTATGCGGTTCCCTTCGAACTGGGCATCCGAGGCGCTATCAAGGATCTGACGGAGTTTGATGATTTCATAGAAGTGGCAAATCGCTTTGAGGAGGGTCTGCTGGTGCCTGCCACCATAGGGGATGGCATCTACGCATTGCCGGAGACCATGAACTTCTGGGTACTGTATGTGAGGACGGACATTTTTGACAAGCTGGGCCTGGAACCTCCCGATACTCTGCAGGATGTAAAAAATCTCTTGCCCTCCCTACAGATGAGAGGCATGAATTTCTACTATCCCACAGCAGGTATGCTGGCTATGCGAAATTTCCATGGCACTACGCCTTTGATTTTGCAAAATGGCGGCTCCCTGTACACACAGTTCGCAGGGGATTCCAATCTCACCAGCGAGGGCTCTGTGAAGGGATTCAAGGAGCTGACAGAGCTGTTTACCATTTATAACCTGCCAAAAGACATCCCGAATTTTTATCAGCATTTCCGAAATGGATCCATGCCTATCGGTATCGCGGACTACTCGGTCTACAATATGCTGTTAAACGCGGCGCCAGAGATCGCAAACAGTTGGGATATCTATATGGTACCTGGTACGGTAGACGAGAATGGCAATGTACTGCGGTATTCTGCAGGCGGCGCAGAGAGCACAGTGATGTTTACATCGGATCCGGAGCGTGAGGCGAAGGCATGGGAGTTCATGAAATGGTGGTCCTCTGCGGAGGTGCAGGCGGCATTCGGCCAGACCGTGCAGATCACATATGGAAGCTCCTTCCTGTGGAATACAGCCAACAAGGAAGCCTTCTCCATGCTGCCCTGGAAGACGAGGGATAAGGAGACCATTTTAGCCCAGGCGGAGTGGATCAATGAATCGCCTAGGTTGCCTGGCTCTTACATGGTAGAACGCGAAATTTCAAATGCCTACAACTCCATAGTGGTAGACGGCAAGAATCTAAGGCGTACATTGGACAACGCAGTGAAGCGCATCAATCGTGAGACAGAGCGAAAGCTGGAGGAGTTTGGCTACAATGACGCCAATGGCAATGTGATTACGCCCTACGAGGTTCCCACCCTGGAACGGGTAAGGGAGATTCTGGGAAAGACAGGAGAGGATGAAAAAGGGGGTGATGTGGAATGAGCGCAGCGAAAGGAAAAATAGCGGCGAAGAAAAAGAACAGCATCGGCAAACGTGAGAATGCGAACCCGGCAGCAAAATGGTTTTTGGCGCCCTACCTGCTTTTGTTCGTCACCTTCATTATCGTCCCGATGGTGATTGCAATCGGACTTTCCTTCACCAATTTTAATACCATTGAATTTCCCAGCTTTGTGGGATTCATGAACTATATTAACTTGCTCACCCAGGACGAAATTTTCATGCAGAATGTCCTGCCCAACACAGTAGTCTATGTGCTGATTGTAGGTGTGGGTGGTTACGCCCTCTCCTTCCTGCTGGCATGGGTTCTGGCACAGATTTCAAAAGTGCCCAGGACGATTCTGGCACTGATTTTCTACTCGCCCAGCATGACCAGCGGTGTGGCTATGACTGTGCTGTGGAAAATCATCTTCACCGGGGATCAGACAGGATACCTTAACAGCATCCTGATGAAGCTGGGATTCATCACAGAGCCTATTATATGGCTGGTGGACACCAGATATCTTCTGCCCATCGTGATTATTGTAGCCCTGTGGTCCAGCATGGGGGTAGGGTTCTTAGCTATGATGGCAGGTATCCTGAACGCGGACGAGGAGCTCTATGAGGCGGGTGCCATCGACGGCATCAAGAATCGGTTCCAGGAGATGATATACATCACCGTTCCCACCATGAAGCCCCAGATGCTCTTTGGCGCGGTTATGGCAGTGGTGAACACCTTTGCCAACGGTGCCATCGGCGTAGCCCTGACAGGGACCAATCCCACCCCTGGCTACAGCGCCCAGCTCATTGTCAACCATGTAGAGGACTATGGCTTTATCCGCTATGAGATGGGTTACGCGGCCGCGGTATCTGTGGTGTTACTGGCAATCATATGGCTCTTCTCCACACTGGCGAAGGCTATGTTTTCTGAGAAAGACTGAAAGGGGGATTGAGAAATGGCTGGATATAAAGGGAGTAGCATCAATCCCAAAAAATTTGAAAAAGGGCAGATTAAATTGATACTGGCAGTGACGCCTTTGGCGATTCTCATGCTGCTGCCCATCATCTTCATTTTCTGTCATGCATTTAAGCCTATGACAGAGCTGTTTGCCTTCCCGCCCCGGTTCTTTGTGACGAACCCTACCTTGGATAACTTTAGAGGGCTGATGAAGGCATCACAGACATCAGGGATTCCTATGAGCCGCTATGTGTTCAACTCCTTAGTGGTGACCATCTCCGATGTAGTTCTGGCGGTTATTTTGTCCACCACGGCGGGCTTTGCCCTGTCGAAATTAAAGTTCAAGGGCAAGGATGCCCTGATGGAAATCAACAATATGGCACTGATGTTCGTGCCTGTGGCAGTGATGATTCCCCGCTACCTTGTCATTGATACGCTTGGGATTACCAACAACTATCTGGCACATATCCTTCCGCTTTTGGCTATGCCGGTGAGTTTGTTTTTGGTGAAGCAGTTCATTGACCAGATTCCAGACGCGCTCATCGATGCGGCTTACATGGACGGCGCCACAGACTTTGTGGTATATCGCAAGATCATTCTGCCTATGATCAAGCCTGCTATCGCCACAGCAGCCATCCTATCCTTCCAGCAGGTGTGGGCCAATGTGGAGAGCTCCAACCTGTATATGAGTGAGGACGGACTGCGCACCCTGGCATTCTATATGAATACCCTGGCCAATGCCAACAATACCGTGGCCGGACAGGGAATCGCGGCGGCGGCAACTCTGATTATGTTTGTGCCCAATCTGCTCATGTTCATCTTCTGTCAGAAGAATGTCATGAACACCATGGCGCATTCCGGCATCAAATAAGGAGGGAAAGAGCATGAATAAGTGGAAAAAATGTTTGCTGGCTCTCTTTTCCGTGATTGTCTTGCTGCAGCCTGCTTTGCAGGTCAGGGCGGATGTTCCCTACAAGACCTATACCATTGACGGCTATAGTTATGTGACGGAGACTCAGACCGCCTATACACCGAAAAACACATTTTAGCAAGTTTATTCATATTGGTC
>CANRZC010000113.1 GCA_947644185.1 uncultured Acetatifactor sp. | reverse complement strand
AGAAGGTTCCCTGGGGCAACAAGGAATATTCGATCTCAGTGGATTTACCTCCTTACGGCGCTGCAGTATTCGTATTTTAAACTGTGGGCAGCTAAAGGTTTCCTGTGATTTTACCGAAATAAAGGGTAGGTACAGATAAATGTGCCTACTCTTTTTCACCTTATAGGAAAGTCCGTCGCCAGACGGACATGGAATCAGTAAGGTGCTGTAGGCACTTTTTTATGCACGGGCCCGCATGTGGAAGTTTGCCGCTAAGGCGGCATGCGGGCCGCGCGGCGAGTAGTGGAGAAATGAATTCCCCTACTCGATTACTATTGTTTGGATAGGAGATACGATTTTGAAAATAACATTTAGCGAGCAGGCAATCAGGGAGGCGGAGCGCAGGCAGGCGGAGAGAAGCCGTGCGCAGCATCAGGAATCCGCTACAGCAATGGGACAGACAGCCTTTGTGGACATGTTTGGCAGGCAGCAGGATGGGATATTGGCCAATGGCGGCGAAAAGGGCAAGAGCCTAATTGAGCTGCAACAGGAGGCAGGCAATATTGATGTGGCTGTGCAGAGAGATTATATGACAGTTATGTCACATACTTTGTCTGAGGAGGACTATGCCAGGCTGCAGGAGGAGGGATTTGACCTGGGCAGCATGGAGCCGGAAGAGGCTGTGAATATTGTAGATAAAATCAAGGCTGAGCTGGTCCGTGCAGGCAAGAATATTGTAGGCTATACGGATGACATGAGCATGGATAAGCTCACATCGGCACTGGGCAGCGAGGTGCTGGCAAGGGCTGTTGCAGACAGCTTCAGAGGGGAAGATGTGCCATTGACCAAGGAAAATCTGTCGGCGGTGTCCAGAGCCTGGTCCATGAACTGTGAGCTGCAGCCTTTGGGAGAGGGCTCCTACAATTATCTCATTGACAATGAGCTGGAGGCAGAAATTTGGAATCTCTATTTGGCCCAGAGCAGTGGGGCTGACAGAGGCGGAAGCGCACCTAAGTTTTATGCGGAGGATGTGCAGGGATATTATACCCAGAGCGCAGGCAGAGCCCAGAGCGGAGAACTTCAGGATCAAATAGACAGGATTATACGTCAGTCCGGTGCAGAGGTGAATGACAAGAGCCGCAGAAACGCTGCATGGCTTTTGGACAAAGGGCTGCCACTGACAGAGGGAAATTTAAGGAAGCTGGCAAATTTACAGGAAATCCAGTTGCCTGCCACAGAGGAACAGTTCGGAAAAGCCGCCGCAGTGGCAGTGGCTGCCGGCAAGGACCCCGTTCACGCCTCCTTTGGGGGAGAGGGAGAGAATTTATACGAAAAAGCAGCCTTTATCTCGGAATTCTACCACAGCAGCGAAATCTGGGAGGCAACTGTAGGGGACATTACTGCCAGAAGGCAGCTGGAGGAAGTTCGCCTGCGAATGACAGCGGAAGTAAACGTAAAGCTGCTGCGAAGCGGATTTTCCATTGACACAGAGCCTATGGAAGAGCTGATCAAGGCATTGAAACAGGCAGAGTACCAGCTGGCCAATCAGTATTTCCCCAGAGATTCCATGGCAGTGGAAAAATACCATAATTATCAGCATGCAAGTGACGTGGCGGGACAGATGCCAGGCTTGCCTGCAGATGTGCTGGGCATGTTTGCAAAGGGACAGGAGAGCGCCTCCTTGGAGACCATTTATAATGAGGGAAAAGCCCTGCAAGCCCATTATGACAAGGCGCAGGAAAGCTATGAGAAGCTGATGACAGTACCCAGAGGTGACCTGGGCGACAATATCGAGAAGGCCTTTGCCAGTGTAGACCACATTCTGAAGGAGCTGGGGGTAGAGCCTACAGATGAGAACCGCAGAGCAGTGCGAATTCTGGGCTATAACCAGATGGAGATAACCATGTCCAACCTGGAGGCTGTTCGGGACGCAGACAGACAGGTACAGGGTGTGTTGGAGAAGCTCACACCTGCGGCCACCTTGAAGATGATTCGGGACGGCTTTAACCCGCTGGAGAAGAGCTTTGGAGAATTGGAGCAGTATTTCAAATCCCTTCCGCCAGAATACAAAAAGGAGGCTGAGAGCTATAGCAGATTCCTGTATGGCCTAGAGCGCAACAATGAGATCACCCCTGAGGAGCGGGAGAGCTATATCGGTATTTACAGACTGGTGAGACAGCTGGAGAAGGCTGAGGGCGCAGCGGTGGGGGCATTAGTAAACGCTCAGACAGAAATCCACTTTTCCAACCTTTTGTCTGCCCTGCAGAGCAATCGGAACAGACCCATTGACTTGCGGGTGTCAGATGACACAGAAACCACGTCTAAGCTGACCCGAAAGGGAGAGAGTCTGTCTGCGCAGATTTCCAGGGCATTTACAAAGACCGTGGAGGGAATCCGGGAGGCGACGGCTGCGGAGGCAAATGTGGCACAAGCTTTATCTGCGGAGACTACAGAGTCATCTTCTGCCCAGATGCCTACTCCTATGCCTACACAGACGCCCAACCGGATGCCATTACAGACAAAAGCAGAAAATATGTCCTCTGCCGTAGAAGAAGGGACTGCTGTGGGAAATGAGACAGCCCAGAAGGCTGGAGCAGTGTCCGAAGCTTTGGTGAAAGCAGCCAACGATGTGCTGACAGAGGTGTCATCTGATGCCACAGCCACCAAAGAATACAACAGAGCCCAGCTGGAGGAGCAGAGACAGGCAGTCAGCGGGGCGGACCAGGAGAGCATTGCCATGCTGCAAAGAGGGGCATTGCCCTCTAATGCTGACAATCTGCTGGCGGCCCAGGCGCTAAACCACGGCGTGGAAAACCTTTTTGAGCTCAGCGACAAACACAAGACACAGAAGAAAGAACAGTATTCTATGAATGACCTGATGGCCCTAGTGGCCAGCAAGTCAGGAGCAGGCAAGGTGGAAGAGGGAAATTCTGCAAAAACAGAAGGCCAGGGAAATGTATCTGACAGTGCTTCTCTGTGGCAGAAGCTGGATCGTATGGAAGAGTTTGTGGAGGATTACAGCCGGATAACCCAGAGCTCACTGCAGTCTGTGGAGGAGGCCACCTTTGCTGAGGCTGACAGTAGCATGGATGTGCGCAATATGCAGCTAAACCACAAGCAGTTGACAGTGGCTGCGGCTTTGGCCAAGCGGGAGGAATACTACCTGCCAGTTTATGTGGGAAATACATTGACAAGAGTGCATCTGACTCTGGACAAAGCCAGCAACGAGAAGGGAACCGTTACGGTGGGGGTGACGCTTTCTGAGGATGCCCATATGCAGGCAAGACTTTATCTGCAAAACGGAATGGTCCATGGCATGCTTTTCGGAGAAGGTAAGGTAGAGCTAATGAAATTGCAGCAGATAGCCGATAATTTTAGAAAGGAAGCTGAGGGCAGCTGGACAGTGGGCAATCTGACCACCATTGCTTCTGAGAACCGGATGCCAGAGCTGATCAAGTCAGGAGAGCATGTGCCTACCCAGAGCGCGGAGCTTTATCAGGTGGCAAAGGTATTTCTACGCTCTGTAGTGGAACAGGGAGAATAAAAAAGAAACGCCCATTCGCCGGGCGGACAGAGAGGTATAAGGATGAGAATTAATTACAATGTGGCAGCAATGATAACCAATAACAATTTGGCAAACAATGACAGTGCAGTGGCAAAGTCTCTGCAGAGGCTTTCCTCCGGCCTTAAGATAAACAATGCCAAGGACAATCCGGCAGGACTTGCCATGGCAAAGCGGATGAATGCACAGCTGATGGGGCTTTCCATGGCGAACCAGAACGCCAGCGACGGCGTCTCTATCATTGAGACAGCAGATGGCGCGATGGCGGAGATCAGTGAGATGCTGCAGCGCATGAATGAATTGGCCATCAAGGCTGCCAATGGCGTGGAGTCCGACAGCGACAGGGAAGTCATACAGAAGGAAGTCAATCAGCTCACAGAGGAGATCAACAGAGTGGCAGATGCCACAGAATTTAACGGACAGAAGCTCTTAAATGGAGAGTTCTCCATGAGAGGGTATATGAACGATAAATACGATGGCACAAAGTATGGCGCTGAGGGGTTGAATATAAAAGTGGCTTCTTATTCCTCCAGTGTGGCCATACGGGAATATAAGATGAACATGACCGTCACAGCGCCCACAGCGCCGGAGACAGAATACAAGGTGGAAGTAACGCCAGGAACCGGGTTCCCGGCTGACGCCACCACCACCTTTAAAGACAATCTCCTGACTATTCAGGGGGGAAATGGATTCAAAATGGTGCTGGATCTGGCAGAATGTGATATGGCTGCTGCTGCGGCAAACTCACCTCACGAGGTGGAGCTGGATATTGAAGGAATCGGCGGCATGCGCCTCCAGGTAGGCGCCAATGAGGGGCAGGTCATCGAGATCAATATTCCAAAGATCTCCACACGCTATATGGGATTAGACGAAGAGGTGGAAATAGAGGAAATCGATGAGGCTGGCAATAAAAAGACAGTAAAGACCTGGATGCTGGATGTCAGGACAGAAGAAAAAGCCACAGCAGCCATTGACCGAATTGATGGTGCCATCCACTTTATATCAGATGTTCGTGGTCAATTGGGTGCCTACCAGAACCGTCTGGAGTCCACTATCAACAGCCTGGATGTGACCTCTGAGAATATGACAGCAGCTTATTCCCGCATCATGGACGTGGATATGGCGGAGGAGATGACCAATTATACCACTGCCCAGGTGATGACACAGGCAGCCACCTCTATGCTGGCACAGGCCAATGAGAGGCCCTCTCAGGTGCTGCAGCTGTTGCAGTAAAGCTCCGTATGTCTGGAGGCTTTGCCAGACAATTCTGACTTAAGGGGTTTGGGAGGTATGGCGGAATATGAAGAAAGAAGACAAACAACAATTTACCCTCAGAATTACCCAGGCCAACTCTACGCAGCTGGTGGTGATTCTATATGAGATGCTGCTTTGTTATCTGGAGGATGCCATCCAGGCACTTTCAGAGGGAGAAAAAATGGCAGGGGAGCCGGATGATTTCAGAGAGTCCATCAGAAAAGCCAGAGGCTGCCTGAATGAGCTGATTGGCTCTCTGCACATGGAATATGAGCCAGCGCCAGCGCTGATGCAGCTGTACCTGTTCTGCATCAGACGTCTGGCCCTTGGGGAACAGCGCCAAAATATTGAGATTTTGGAAGAGATCAGGAAAGTTATAAAGCCATTGTGCCATGCCTATGAAAAACTGGCAGAGCAGAACAGCGCTGGCCCCGTGATGCACAATTCCCAGACAGTCTATGCTGGTCTGACCTATGGAAGGAACACCTTAACTGAGAACATGGCTGATCAGGGCACGAACCGGGGAATGCTTGTATAACTGACTCTCCTCAGCAGGTGTCTCCAGAGCTGCCAGATCGGTCAGATGCTTATATCTCTTTTGTAGCGAATTAATTTCATAAATGTAGCTGTCGATCATATCCACATCCACGGCGTTATCAAAACCCGCATAGGCATCGTTTAAGGCCATACGGGTTTTTTCTATGGAATCCTTTAGCGTGATAGGGGTGTAATCTTCTTCTGTGGTTTGGGTTGTTCCCATTTTCTGATTAAAATACATTTTCATGGCAGTTTTCCTTTCCGCTGGATTTATTTTCGGGCAGAACAGGTGGTGGTTATGGTAAAAGTATAGGCTCCATACATACAGATTATTCCAATTCTGGAAAAAAATATGAAGTACACATATTTCAAAAAAGCGGACATATCTATGTGTAAAGAGGGAAAAGCAGTAAGCATGCTGATCTGGACAAAAGGGGAAGGTTTCTATGATGGAAAAGATATTGAATATAATTATGCGGGGAATTTTAGGGACAATTGCCATTTATTTCATCAATGCTGTTCTGGATCGCATAGGGATGCCCTTGGGGGTAGGCATCAATGTGGCTACGGTTTTGACATCTGGAATCCTAGGATTTCCGGGGCTTCTGGCGCTTTACGGAATTGGAATCTACAAAATTTTGTAGATATTTGACAAAATTCCACTTTTTTTACCATAGCTCTTGCAATTGGATCACAGAGCGGTTATAATGCAACTATCATTTCGAATCAAGTATTTCAAATGAATTCTACCACTCAGATAATTCCGGAGGCAGATTTCGCCTCGGTGACCAGGAGACTATGAGAAGGAAAGGGATGGTGCAGTTGGCAGCATTATGTGCTTTTTTAGTGGCAGCCTGCGGCTATGATTACAAGGAAAGGAGGATACCGAACTATCTGATCCTGTGGATGGCAATCGCCGGGGTGGGATGGCGATTATGGAATGAAAGACCGGCAGGGGAAATCTGGTATTTGGGACAGGCAGTGCTTGTGATGGTGTTGCTATATCCGTTTTTTAAGGTAGGAGGACTTGGGGCCGGAGATGTAAAGCTTTTGGGTGCAACAGCGGGATATCTGCCCGCGGAAAAGATTCTGGCATTCTTATTTTGTTCTTTGCTGATTGCAGCAATGATTTCATTGGCAAAAATTTTCAAAAAGGGCAGGGGATGGCGCAGCGGGGTTTGTCTATCAGGACCTGTGCTTATCAGCATCCTATTGTTTCTGGGAGGTGTCTATTGAAAAAAGGAACCTGTAAGGTGATGGCGCTGTGTGACACAGAGGCGGAATATGCGCAGCTGATGACGGAATTTATGAGGCAGAGGAAGAACCTTCCCTGGGAGCTCCACACATACACAAATGTGGACACTCTGCTTCGCGCAGAGGAACAGGGCACGGACATGCTGGTGGTGGCAGAATCTGCCTATTGTGAAGAGCTTCAGACCCTTTCACCCAAATGTCTGATAGTGCTCAACGAAAGCGGCGTCATGCCCTGGGAGAATATCTCCTATGTGGACAAGTACCAGGAGGCGGAGGAGGTGTTCAAGCAGCTTCTAGGGCTCTATATGGACAAAGCAGATATCCAGCTGCCTTTTCTGCGCACCAACCGAAAGACCGTGTTCATCGGCAACTATTCCCCGGTACACAGATGCATGCAGACATCCTTTGCCATTACGCTGAGCCTGATGCTGGCCCAAAAGCATCCCACGCTTTACTTGAACTTTGAACATTATGCGGGAATTTCAGAGCTTCTGCCGGATATGCAGACACTGGATATGGCGGATCTTCTCTACTTCCTGAATGCCCAGAAGGACAAATTCAGGCTGAGATTACAGACTATTTTAAAGCATAAGGGGGCATTGGAGTATGTTCCGCCTATGAA
>CANRZC010000112.1 GCA_947644185.1 uncultured Acetatifactor sp. | reverse complement strand
GGCAGAAGAACTGGATTTATCTCCTTCTGCTCTGGGCAATTATATCCAGGGAACCCGTGAGCCTGATTACGGTACGCTGATACGGATTGCCGATTATTTCCATGTAACAATAGATTTCCTGCTAAACCACTCTGTGGAGGAAGAAATCTCACAGAAAGAGGCGTTACTGCTTCATATTTTCCGCTGCCTGACAGCGGATCAGCAGGAATTCTATCTGGAACAGGGGCAAATATTCCTGCGACAAAACAGAAAAAAAGAGTCCTCCCCTTCACCCCACGTCCCGGGGGATAGCTGGAAGGCCTCATAAGGAATTTGTAGCAAGGGGAGAGGGATCTACTCTAGCACATCAAATGCTGTCCCACAGGCCCATGGGCTTCCAATATCACAGCGACCATGGTGATATTGGCGTGAAATCATTTCCCCCTCTCCTTCCACTATGTCCACCTTAATCCGGCTGTCACCGGCCTGTGTACAGCCGTCCAGCAGCGCCACAAGGGCATCCACATTCTCATCGGAGATCGTTGTTTTCTTTTCGTCCATTTTTGTTTCCTTCCCTTCTATAATTTAGTCTGTTCGTATATTATACCATTTTTCCAGTCCTGCGCCTATTGCAAAGAATCTCTTCCTATGATAAAATGACACCGTCTACAGCAACGTGATAGCAAGGACATGGCAGTCTCCTGCAAAATCACATCCAACAAAAAAATGAGGAAAACAAATGAATGAGTTAAAGCTGAACAACAAGCGAACCATCCTGGTAGGTCTGGCATTCCTGTCCATCTGCGCCTTCTGGCAGATGTATGACAGCGTAGTGCCATTAATTTTGCGGGAGACCTTCGGCATGGATGAATCCCTGACAGGCATTATCATGGCCATGGACAATATCCTGGCTCTGTTCCTGCTGCCTTTCTTTGGCGGACTGTCGGACAAGACCCATTCAAAGCTGGGCCGCCGCACTCCCTACATTATGGCTGGCACCGCAGCAGCCATCATCCTGATGAATCTGCTGCCCATCCTGGACAACAGTTACGCCAGGCAGGCTGCTCCCTTTAAGCTTGTGACCTTTGTCATTGTACTGGGAGGGCTCCTTATCGCCATGGGAACCTATCGCTCCCCTGCGGTTGCGCTGATGCCTGATGTAACCGCAAAGCCCCTGCGCAGCAAGGCCAATGCCATCATCAATCTGATGGGTGCCGTAGGTGGTGTGCTCTATCTGGCAGTGGCTGCAATTCTCTACCCCACCTCCAAGGTGGCTGCTCTGGACCATGTGAACTATCAGCCTCTGTTCATCGTAGTGTCAGCCATCATGGTGGTGGCAGTGCTGGTCCTGCTCCTCACCATCAGAGAGCCTGCCCTGGCTGCTGAAACCCAAGCGCTGGAACAGCAGCACCCTGAGTGGAACTTGGCTGAGGTGAGTAGCAGCGGCAAAGAAGCCCTTCCTACACCAGTAAAACGTAGTCTCGGCTTTCTCCTGGCCTCTATCTCCCTGTGGTACATCGGGTACAATGGTGTCACTACCTGGTTTACTACCTATGTATCCCAGGTTATGGGGGAAGGGTTGGGTGGCGCCTCCACCTGCCTGCTGGTAGCCACAGCGGGAGCCATCGTCTCCTACATTCCCATCGGTATTGTGGCCTCCAAGGTGGGCCGGAAGAAGACGATACAGGCTGGCATTATCCTACTGGCCTCCTGTTTCCTGGCCGGGTTCTTCCTGACCACTCTGTTTTCCTCCATCAATGCCATTATGTTTGTGGCTTTCGCACTGGTAGGACTGGCCTGGGCAGCCATCAATGTGAACTCCCTGCCCATGGTGGTGGAAATGTGTCGGGGCAGCGACGTGGGAAAATTCACTGGATATTATTATACAGCCTCTATGCTGGCCCAGGTCATCACGCCCCTGGTAGCAGGTACCCTGATGAAGAGCATCAGCTATCAGATTCTCTTCCCCTATGCCGCTTTCTTCGTGGCCTTGAGCTTCCTCACCATGTGCTTTGTTCGCCATGGGGACAGCAAGGCAGTGGCAAAGAAGGGACTGTCGGCTTTTGAGAATATGGATGACTGAGAAAGGAAGAAGATTTACAATGACCATTTTGTTTCCGATACTACTGACTATACTTATCATAGTTGTGCTCTGGTGCCTGATGCTGCTGCCCAGGCGGCATCAGGCTGGCTGGGAGAAATTTACAAATATAAGATACGCTCATCGCGGACTCCACGACAGCTCCCAGAATATCCCGGAGAACTCCATGACAGCCTTTCGGAAAGCCATTGAAAAAGGCTTCGGCGCAGAGCTGGACGTGCACCTGATGGCAGACGGGCAACTGGCAGTGGTTCACGACAGCGACCTGCAGCGAGTCTGCGGCAAAAGTGCAATAATTGAGAATCTGACCGCAAAGGATTTAAAGGATTATCCCTTGTTGGGCAGCGGGGAAACCATCCCACTGCTTCCAGAGGTTCTGGCACTGTTTGAGGGAGAGACACCCCTCATCATTGAGCTGAAGGTGGAGCACGGCAATGCGGCCGCCTTGACAGATGCCGTGATGGCACTTTTGCAGGGATGGGACGGTGCCTACTGTATTGAGTCTTTTCACCCGGCTGCTCTGCTGCACCTGAGAAAGCACTACCCGTCTGTCATCCGGGGGCAGCTCTCGGAAAACTTTCTGCGCACCAATGACGCCGGTGCCCTTACCTGGCCTGTGCGCGCCATACTGACCCTGTTATTGACCTCTTTTCTCACCCGCCCTGACTTTATCGCTTACAACTACATAGATCGCTCCTGCCCCAGCCTGCGGCTGATGAAACACCTCTATGGGGTCCACGAGGTGGGCTGGACCATCCGCAGCCAGGAAATCTTAGAGAGTTTAGAGCGGCAAGGTGTGATGCCTATTTTTGAGGGGTTTTTGCCCCAGGCAGAAATCTTGTTTCAAAAGCCATAGCCGCCAAAGGCCTGTCGGAAAAAGTTCAGAAATCCGTCTTGGACAGCCAGTTGATCTGTCTGCCCCTGGTCCATCTCATAGAAATATTTTCCTGTCTGCATGTTCACAGAAAGGCTGTCCAGCGGGAAGCCTTTCTGTCGCACTTTGGCCCAGGGCACTGAGGTGAGCAGAAACATCTCACTGGCAAGCTCATCTCCCATGGATTCGTATATCTGGCCGTCGCCCATCACCAGGCACACCCCATTCCGGTATCTGGCCCGCAGGTCCCCGTACTTTTTTGCCAGGCCGCTATAGTAGGCCAGCATCTCCTCATCTGTCAGATATTTGCCTCCCACAGTCCGCACATGGACACCGGGCTGGAGCTCCTCTGGCAGCCCCTCAAAATACAGCCCGGAATCGCAGGAAAAAACTGGCATTTTGTAAAAATCGTAATAGGCCAGGGCTTTCTGTCTGGCATTTTCCAAAGGTGTGCTGCCGTCCTCCGGCACAGCAGGGGGCTTTTCCTTCATATCATTTAAACCCAGAATCTCTAGCTCCAATTGTGAAAGTCTCCGTCGCATTGCCTGCAGCTTAGCAGCATTTCCCGTTCCGTATAGTATCCTTTTCCTATCCGTATTCTGTACTTCCATCATAATTGATTCCCTTCCCATCCCTGGAATGCCGCTTTCCTACAGCACATTCCACCCGTACACCTCAATCTGTGTCAGCGCAGGGAACGGCGAAGGGTCCTCTGCCTTGATCAAATTGCACAATTCTATCCATGTAATCTCTTTTTCCGGGAAGGTAAGCACATGTCCCCGCACAGACTTTTCCAGCGGGAACTCCTGGCTGGAGCCGTCTGAGAAGCGCAGTGTCACCTGGGTCCACCAGTTGTCATGGGGAAAATCCGATCTGGTGTAGAGCACTACCTTATCTGTGCGAATTTTCCTGCCAAAGTCCACCCGCATTGTGGCATCATCCTGCCGGTTGATCCCCCAGGACTGATAGGGCCAGGCCCCGTGGGACAGATTTGCCCGCACACCATCTATGGCGTTTTTTGCGGCAAATACAGACTCTCCCCTGGTCTCCACATTGGCTGTGGCATGGGGAAAGCAGGTCACCTCCCTATGCTGATCCGCAGGATTCAGAGCCAGATTGCGGTATGCCTCTATCTCATCCTGCCTTGCAATTTCCGCATAGAGATAGTGCCTATCCCCAGAGAACACTTTCGGTGATAAGCTGATCCGCTTCTCTCCAAAGGGGATTTCATAGGAGGCATTGTCTGTCAGATACAGGAAAGCAGCCCCCAGCGCATCATCCACCTGCCAATTGATGTAGATATCCTTCAGAGAGGTCTCCAGTATAATCCTGTCTCCCTCCTCATAGGCCCTCATGCACACCAGATCTACAAAATCTTCTCCGCTGCTGACGCAGATTGTATTGCCATTTTTGTCCATTACCTTTAAGGATAATATAGCCATTTCCTACCGCCCTCCTTATACCTATCTATTTTCTGTTCCCATTCACTGTTAAAAGACAAGTTTATCATATACCAAAAATCCATGGATTGTCAACATACCCATTTGCTTCCTTTTGATGCATTTATATCTGTCAAAATTCAGGGATATATGGTAAAATATAAGGCGAAGAATACCTGGGGTAAGGAAAAAGATACGTATGGAATATCATTTGACAGATTTGGTCTGGTTATTTTTTATCTATTCATTCGCAGGCTGGTGTATGGAGGTGTGCTATGCCGCCATCAGCCGCAGAAAATTTGTGAACCGTGGCTTTGTGAACAGCCCTTACTGTACCATATACGGCTTCAGTGCTGTACTCTTCGCTATCTTTCTGCCGGAGCTAGTCAATCGTCCATTCTTTCTCTTTCTGGGCGGTTTGCTGCTGGCCAGTATAGTGGAATATACCACCGGCATGCTCATGGAAAAGATTTTCCATAAAAAGCTGTGGGACTATTCTGCTATCAAATACAACCTGAGCGGTTATGTCTGTGCCAGATATTCCCTATTGTGGGGTCTGTCTGCCGTGGCCACCGTGGGTTTTCTCAATCCTGTGCTGTGTAATCTGCTGCGAAGGATTCCCCCTCTGCCCACCCTGGTGATACAATGGGCGGCAGTAGGCCTGCTAGCCGTGGACTTCATCACTACCGCCATGGCTGTTCTGGGCATGAAGGTCACTGCAAAGCGCTTGTCCCAGCTCTCGGAGGGGATGCAGCAAACCTCTAAGCTTTTAGAGAACCGCCTTACGGTAGGTGTGCAAAAGCGTATGCAGCGCTCCTTCCCCTCTATCAGTCCAGATGCTATTGCAAAGGATCTCAAGGAGAAATCGGAAAAAGCGAAAGCAGAGCCAAAAGTCTTCGCCCAGGGCTGCAGCTTCTATAAGCTGGTGGCTCTCTTCTTCATCGGCGCCTTTCTGGGAGATATCACAGAGACTATTTTTTGCCTCTTGACCACAGGTGTGCTTATGAGCCGCAGCAGCGTAGTGTACGGCCCCTTCAGCATTGTCTGGGGCTTGGGCTGTGCGCTTTTGACCCTTTTTCTCTACCGCTACCGAGACAAAAGCGACCGGCATATTTTCCTGGCAGGCACTTTGCTGGGTGGCGCCTACGAGTATGTCTGCAGTGTGTTCACAGAATTGGTCTTCGGCACGGTGTTCTGGGACTACAGCGGCTTCGCCTTCAACCTGGGAGGCCGTATCAATTTGCTGTACTGCTTCTTCTGGGGCATTGCAGCTGTGGTATGGCTTAAGCTCATCTATCCCAAGCTGTCTGACCTGATTGAAAAGCTTCCCCTGCAGGGCGGGAAAATACTTTGCAATTGTATGATTGTGTTCATGATATTTAATATGCTCCTGTCTTCCATGGCATTGGCCCGGTATACAAAGCGGCAGACAGACAGTGGAAAAGATCAGACCCTAAACGCTGTCACGGCCTTTCTGGACACCCATTTCCCAGATGAGCGCATGGAGCGGATTTATCCCAACGCAAAGCTGGTGGAGTAAGGTATATTTGGGAAACAATATAGATTGCATATTTCTTCTATGCAGAAAAGAGGAATGAAATGAATAAAAAGAATCCAGTAAGCATATATCACATTTTGTGGAGAGTCCTTCCTTTTCTAGGCTTCGTCCTATGGGGTGTCTTCTGCGTCACCGACAATATGGGATACGATGAAGCCTATACCGCAGCGCTGATTTCTCACCCGGTGAAAGAGCTGGTAGAGATTACTGCCAGGGATGCCCATACGCCTTTTTACTATATCTTAGTGAAAGCCTTTTATTCCTTATGCACCCATGTCACTTTCTTCCTGGGGGACGGGTATTCCTTTTGGCCCATGAAGCTATTTTCTCTGCTCTTTACGACAGCCTACCTGATTTTGGGAAAATATACGGTAAAACGACTTTTTGATGAGCAGACTTCCGTATATTTCATGTTCTTTTCACTTCTCATGCCCAGTATGTGTATCCAGGCAGGCAATATCCGAATGTATGCCATGGGACTGTTCTTTTTCACTGCCACCGGACTGCTCGCCTGTGATATCCTAAAAGCCTCCTCCCCAAAAAAATGGATTCTGTTTACTCTGTGCAGTATCGCCAGTGTCTACACCCATACCTTTTCCATGATACAAACCTTTCTCCTGTATCTCATCCTGCTTGGGGCGCTCATCAGGCAAAAGAAATACACGCTGTTAAAATGGTATGTGGGAAGTGGTCTGACCGTATCCGCCTGCTATATCCTGTGGCTGCGCATTCTCTATCAGCAAATGCAGGGGAGAATCGATTCCATGGAAGAGCATCTGGCCCCAACGGTGTATACGTTGATGGACTATTTTGTAGACTGGTTTTCGGATTCACTCAAGCCAATTACGTCTACGGTTTATCTGGGCATGGCGCTCACCATCTTTTTGGGCTACTACGCAGTAACGCATATGAAAAAAAGCAAAAACTATACCGCGGCATGGGCCATGGGGATCCTGGGACTGACCACCTTGACAGGATATCTGTTATCCTATCGAATTGCTTCCTGTTTTATGGGCCGGTATATTTTCTTTGGTTTTGGCGGCCTGGCGCTCTGGTATGCTTTGGGAATGAAAGAAATCTCTTCCCGCAAGATCAGGATAGTGGTAAGTGGACTGTTTATGCTATGTTTTGTTCTGCAATATCGGTCCGAGCTGAAGCTGGAATATGACAAGGGTCTGCAGGAATATGAAGCGTTTTATGAAAGCCAGGTGGGACCTGATGACATGATCATGGCCACATCCATTCATCCGCTCTATTTGAGCGTTTATCATCCAGACAGACCCTATATGGTATATGGCTCACTGCCGGATTTTTCCCCTTTTTCCAATGCCACCATCTTCACACAATGGGAACAGCTAAAGGAGGTACAGGGG
>CANRZC010000111.1 GCA_947644185.1 uncultured Acetatifactor sp. | reverse complement strand
TTTTTCACCCTACTGTGCCGGAATCAGAATTATTATAAAAATGAGCGCACTGGCGGCAACATTCATGTGGAGAAGATTCTAAATTACATCAAAGGGAACTATCAGTCCGACATTACCCTGTCTCAGACTGCTAAAGACTACTCCATTAGTCCAGAGCACCTATCCCGCATCTTCAAAAGGGAAACCGGCTTAAGCTTCCACGAATACCTTACCAGCATTCGCCTAAAAGAGGCTGAACATCTGCTGAAACTGGAGGAGAAAAAGTCGATTTCCGACGTGGCTTATTCCTGCGGCTTTAACGACAGCAACTATTTTTCATACAAGTTTAAGAATGTGTATGGACTTTCTCCGCTCCAGTTCCAGAAAAGGTATCGGTAAAGAGGGCAGGCGTTTTTAGTCCGCCAGCCCTTTGGTGTTGTCCCCCAGCAGGGAAGCGGAATCCGCATCCAGATACAGAAACCAGCTTCCGTGCTCTTTCATCTTCGTCGCAGGAATGGCATTGGTCACCGCATCTGTCTCTAGCGTCTTCTGAATGGCGGCTGCCTTTACCCTGTGGGGCACCACGGATATCACATGTCTGCAGGCCATGATCTGGGAGACCGTTGCGCTGATGGCATATTGGGGCACCTCTTCAATGGTGGTAAACCATCCCTCCCCCACCTGCTGCCTGCGGCATTCGGAATTCAGCTCCACCACATGGTAGGAAGCTGTAGTCTCAAAATCTGCAGGCGGGTCGTTAAAGGCTATGTGCGCGTTCTCACCGATTCCGATAACCCCTACGTCAATGGGCTTTTCCCGGATTCTGACAGTCATATCCGCGATGGTTTTGTCCATATCCTCCTCTCCGTTTATGTAGTTCATTCTAGTGCTTCCAATTTTATCAATAAATCTGCTTTTCAGATATTTGCGAAAGCTTGCCCTATGGGTGGCATCCAGCCCCACATACTCGTCAAGATGGAAGATTTCTACCTTATCCCAGGGAATCTCCATTTTGACCAAAGCCTCAAAAAATTCAAACTGAGACTGTCCGGTAGAGACCAGAATCCTGGCTTCCCCCTGTTGGCTTATGGCTTCACAGATTAATTCCGCAGCTCTCCCGGCAGCTTTTAGTCCCATTTCATCGCTTGTCTGAGATATGCTCAGTTTCATCATCTCAATAACCTCCTGCTATCATTTCGATACCCCAAAAAATTCGTTGAGAGTCACACGGCGCCCCTCTCTCATGGAAATGTTCGCCGCCATCCCAATGCCGATGGACATCATCCCGGCTCGCAGATCCGCCATCTGGCCCTCCATCTGTGGTTTTGTCCCCTTGAATAGGCTGTCCCAGAGCTTTTCATCCGCGCCGCCATGTCCGCCGCTGCCATCTTTTGGAAGGTCAATGCTGTATTCTTCTCCATTGGGGTGGAGAATTCTCACATGATTGTCGCAGTTTGTGGCCTCCATGCGCCCTTTCGTGCCGTTTAACACAATCCGCATGCCCTCATAGGGAGAAAATGCTGTAAGGGAATAACTCATAACGCATCCGCCGCTGTAGAGCACGCTTACGCTGGCCGTGTCCTCAATGTCGATTCTGTCCCCAAAGACACACCGGTCTCGGTAGTAGCCGTCCACATCCTCACATTCATAATACATTTTCCGCAGATCCTGATCCTGACAGATGTCCAGATACATTTCACACTCCCGTTTATAAGGACATGTAAGACATCTCTGTGATCTTTTCTCTCTGGTGGGACCGTAGATGCGCCTGGTGCCAAATGCATGGACTGCCACCGGATCCTGCTCTAAAAGCCAGTTGGCAATGTCAAAATGGTGGGTGGACTTGTGCACCAGCAGAGAACCGGAATTTTTTCGCTCTCCATGCCAGCGTCTAAAGTAATCCGCCCCATGCTCTACCCCCAGCATCCACTCATAATGGACGTTTAAAATCTCTCCCAGAATCCCTGACGCCACCATCTCCTTCAGGCGGCTAAAAAAGGGATGAAAGCGCAGGTTAAAGGTTACCGTAATGTTTTTCCCAGTCCTCTTCTGTGCCTCCTGTATGGCAAGGCACTTTTCAAAGGTGGTTGTCAAGGGCTTTTCGGAGATCACGTCACAGCCGGCTCCCATAGCGCCGATGATGTACTCGTCATGGAAGCAGTCCACCGTAGTGACAATGACTGTGTCCGGCTTCACGGTTTCCAGCATTTCGGTAAAATTGTCAAAGCAGGGGATATCTTCCCCCACATACTCGCTTACCAAAGCCCCGCGTTTGCGGTTGCTGTCATATACGCCACAGAGCTTCGCATAGTCTCCATACTTTTTTACCATGGGAATGGCATAGCTTAAGATCCCCCGGGCCCCACATCCCACCAGCACATATTTTTTCATTTTACCGGTTCCTTTCCTCTTGTAGATTTTTTTCTTTCTTCAGGTTCCTCTCCTGGGTTTTCTGCTATGGAAAATCGGAAGCGGGCGTCCTCCTGGTACCACATGGGGAAGTTGGTTCCCCACACATTGTTGTACAGATTTAGGTAGAATCCTCTGTCCAGCTTCGGAGTCTCATCGGTGAAGTCCAAAAGTCCTGGCCTTGCGATGCTGACCAGGGGTGCGTCCAGGGTCTGGAACATCCTCCTCTCCAGCCCCACCGCCTCCACGGCATGCATACAGCGGTTTCCCCCGGACACCACCTGTGTGGGTGAAATCTCCTGCCCCATCTTCTGAAGGCTTACTATCCTGTCCCGGGTCTCGATCTGAATCCACACTGCCTCTGGAATCCTGCTGGCCTGTTTGCCAAACCAGGCGGCGTCAAAGGCTATCCTTTCCTCCTCAAAGCGCACCCCTATCTCTATCAGTTCCATTCCCCCGTAGAGACGAACGGCCTCCTCTGGCAGCCTCACGGAGACCACCAGCTCCTTTCCTCTGACCCGGATTTCATGGGCACAGGTCTCATACCAGTGGTGAGCCTCCACCACCTGCCCCAGCCCGATTTTACCAAAATCCTCCAATGCCCAGGCAGCCCGGGAAACCAGGTACTGGGACTGGAATCTTTCGTAATCTTTTTCGGAAAAGACTTCGTAGCAAAAGCGGACGGACAGGTCTGGAGCCTGTGGTTCGGACAGGATCTCTATTTTCCCAGTTTCAGTTACACGGATTTTGCGCTCTCCCATGAAAAAGCTTTCCAGAGGTTTCTTCTCCTGCCATCCTGCCGTATCTGTCCTGGCTCTCTTGTATTCCCCCATGACCTGCTCTACCGCCGCCCTTGTCTCCCTGCCCACATCTTTAGGCAGTTCCTCCAGCGCTTTGGTAAGGTAGTCTCTCTGCTCCTGCCAGGAGCGCTCCATCCTCTGAAAGGGCTCCTGGCCTCTTGCCTGTGCAAATTCTTCTTTGCGGAAAAAATGGTGCTCCCCCACCGGGTCTCCGTTCTCAAGCTTTCCTCCCAGGCAGGCTTTCTCGTCCAACCCCCAAGTGTGCTCCGGTATCAGGAGCAGCTTTCGGTACATCCTCTCCATAGCCTCCTCAGGGAGCTGATCTTTCAGTCTGAGAAGCCCTCTGAACTGGCTCATTTTCTTCGGATCCGTAGCCGCTCCGTGAATCCAGGTATCTCCAATTTCCTCCTCTAGCAGGGGCATGGGCTGCCTGATGGCAATCTGCGCCACATCCTCCAGGGTTCCCGGCAGGATCTGTGCTTTGGGATACAGCTCATGGAGCATACCGTAAACCTCCTGCACCTGCGCCGCAGACTGGGGACCGCAGTTGTCTCCCGTATGGGCAAAGTAAACTGCTGTCTGTGAGGCTCCAATAGGGCACATGTCCCCATAGGTTCCATGGTACATCACCACAATCTCTTCCCCTTTACCATTGCCCCAGCGAAAGAGCCCCGGCACATCCGGCCGGGTGGAGGCCGGATTGACGCCGATGTGCAGGAAACGGATGCCAGCTTTGACAAGCGGGGCAATCATGGCCTTTGTATGTCCTGGGACATCTGTCATTTTGGCAGCTATGGTCTTCCTGTGAAACTGCCTATCCAGTTTTTGAGAAATACTTAGGCCATAGGTAAAAAGTTCCCTGTCCATCAGTTCCGTGTGGGTGGTAAAGGGCAGTCCATGCCAGCGGATCTCTCCCTGGCGGATAGCGTCATAGAGCATCTCCTTGTCCTTTCCTGTCTCCAGATACTGTGCCAAAAGCCAGGAGCCTGTTGTCCAGATAAACCGCTCCTTTTGGCCCCGCATTTCCCTTGCCAAACCCATTGCCCTGGGCAGGTAGACCTGCAGATAGTTCTTTGCCACCTCGCTGGCAAAGTCCGTAAATCCCAGATCCAGATGAGTCTTAAATAGGACGATAATCTTTTTCATCTCTACACCTATGCCCGCTTTCTTTTCCAGCCTTAAGTTCTCTATCAGATACCTACCCGCCTCCTACCGCACAAAATCCCTGCATCCTGAATACGTCCAGCAAGGGCTCCAACTGCTTTGGCTCTATTGGCAAGGTATGGGTATACAGGTATTCTTTTCCCAGCGCCCTGTATTTGCCGCTTCCCATCCTGTGGAACGGCAGCAAGTCCACTCTTCTTATCCCGGTGCCACTCAGCACTTCCGCCATGCCCTGTGCTGCCTGAATGCTGTCATTGAACCCAGGGATTATGGGAATCCTGGCCACAGTGGGAATTCCTGCCCGTACCACCACCCGTATATTCTCAAGGGTCCTGGACAGACACCCGCCCACCGACGCATACCCCTCTTCCGTACCGGATTTTAAGTCAAAATAGCACTGGCTCAGATAGGGCAGCACCTTTTCAAACCGTCCAAGCTCCACATTCCCCGCTGTGTCCAAAAGCACAGGAATGTCTGCCTGTTGACAGGCCGACGCAAGCTCCGCGCAGGCTCCCGCCTGCAGCAGAGGCTCCCCGCCAGACAGGGTGACACCGCCACCTGACTCCCAGTAGAACTCTCGATCCTCCATGATCTGCGCCAGCACTTCCGCCGTGCTGCATCTGCGCCCATAGTGCATCTCCACATCTGGAGAAATGGTCTCAGGATTGTGACACCAGGGACAGTGCAGATTACACCCTTTGAAGAAGATTGTGGTGCGAATTCCTGGCCCGTCCCCCAGGGAAAAGCGCTGGATGTCCGTGATGACCACTTCCCCTATATCCTCTCGCATACTGTCTCGTATCCCGCACTGCATACCCTCTCACCCGCCGTTTCCTAAGCTTGTTGCGTGCGCCTTAGGATATCCTCCTGCACCTCTCTGTCTAAGGTGATAAACAGAGCGCTGAAGCCGGACACCCGCACCACCAGAGACCTGTAGTTCTCTGGATGTTCCATGGCATCCTGCAGCGTGTCCCTGGAAACCGAGTTGATCTGAATCTCCTGGCCGCCTTTTGCAAAGTAAACCCGAATCAGCGCGGCAAGCTTCGCCCTCTTCTCCGGATCCGAGAACACAGCGGGACTGTACTTTTGGTTCAATACCGTGCCGCAGGCCGCTTTGGTATAGTCTGGCTTAGCCGTAGAGAGCAGGGTGGCAGTAGGTCCTTTCCTGTCCATGCCATGCATGGGCGATGCCGCATCGCTTAATGCCTCCCCACATTTTCTGCCATCCCCAGTGGCTGCAACCTCCAGCCCTGCGTAGATATTTTGTATGTTGGAGGCCATGGCGATATAGATCCTTCCTCCATCCGGGGTACGGTACCTGTCAAACAGCCTGGCATGCTCCTCCATATACCACACAGCGTACTTGTCAGCGCGCTCATCGTTATTTCCATATTTGGGCGCGGCCAACAGCATCTGCCGCAGTTTTTCATAGCCCTCGAAGTCAGCCATCAGCGCCTCCCGAAGCTCTGGCAGCGAAAGCTTCTTTTCCACAAACACCACCTGCTCTATAGCTGCCAGGGAATCCGCCATGGTGCCCATGCCCATGCAGCCCGCCCCGTGAACAGAAGGGTACTTTGTGCCGCCGTCATTGATGTCCAGCCCTCTGTCAATGCAACTGCTGCACAGACAGGACAAAAATGGCTGGGCATAATTCTTTTTGTTCAAACGGTCATTTTCATTGCGAAAATCCGCCATATACTCCGCCACTCCGGCTTTCATCTGTAAATGGAGCCGTCCCAAAAAATCCTCCATGGAAGTGATTTCTGAGGCATCCCCCGTGTGTGGCCCTAGCTGCGCCCCGGTCTGCCAGGAGCAGCCGTCATTTAAGGCCAGTTCCAGATACATAGGCGAGTTGAACCGCCCGTCACTCCAAGGAGGCTGCTGCCCTGGGAGAAAGTTCTCGATGCAGCCCACCATGCAATAGTTGCGGCAATCCTCCAGCTCATAGCCACAGTGTTGTAAGGCCGCAATGTTCACCGCATCGTTCATCAGGGCAGGATAGCCGATTCCCGTGCCGATAACCTTCAAGCATTGGTCCAAAAATTTGTCCGGCATCCCCTCATGGAGCCTGGCAGACAGATTGGGCCCTGCAATACCGCAGTCCCTGACAGCCTCCAGGATGATGTAGGAAAGCTCATTGATTCCCTCACTTCCGTCCGGTCTAATGCCGCCGATGGCAATATTGACTACATCATCCCCTCCAAAATATTGGCTCTCCCCAATCTTGATCAGGGTGCATTCCACCAGGGACTTTGCGAACTCCCTGGTTAAGATTCCCTTTTTCACATCCTGTTCGTAATAAGGATAGAGATACTGATCCATGCGGCCAAACGCCATGGCCAGGCGCCCCTCATAGACAAACGCCATATAGGTCAGCCACACTAATTGCAGAGCCTCCCTGAATGTCTCTGGCTTCTGTCTGCTTATTTTTTTACAAATCTGTGCAGCTTCCAAAAGCTGCTCTGGGGTCCCACTCGCCCCAGCCACTCTCTCTGCAGCCTCCCCATATCCGGCAATCATCTCCCCGAAAGCCAGCATGGCAATTTCCATTGCCCTGAGCGTAGCAAATCTTTCCGGGGAGTCCTTATGCTGCTCCATGGATTCCTTTATTCTTTCCAGCGTGCCTCCCACGCCGTCTGCCAGAAACGCCTCATAGTCAGGCGCATAGTGGTCTGCGTTATGCCAAAATCCCCGACAGCCATAGCTTCTCACAATCTGGCTGCTCTTCTTTAACAGTGCCTCCTTCACCCGATATTCTCCGGCCAGCAGGCCATACCTTGACCCCAGAATCAGATCGCATTCGAACACCTTTTTCCTGTGGTTCACAAACAGAGACGCACATGCATAGGCTCTAGCCATCTCATTGGAATCGTCATAGTGCTCTCTGTACCCCAGATACAACAGATAATCCCGAATGCTCCCCTGATTCCTGCAGGCAAAGGACATCTCTTCCTTTAAAGCAGCTAAAAAGTCCATGGCGCCCCTCTCCCCCATACCGAAAAAATAGACCCT
>CANRZC010000110.1 GCA_947644185.1 uncultured Acetatifactor sp. | reverse complement strand
GGTGGATATGACAGCTTCTATTGTGGCCAGGGACAACAAGATCCCTATGTGGGTGTTCGGACTAAATGAGGAGAACAGCATCGTGAATACCATCAAAGGAAGTTTTAACGGCACAAAAGTTTTGGTGTAGGGCATTCATTGCATGTGCCGTCAGGGATACAGATTAGATTTCAGAAAGAGAGGACAGTATTATGGACGCTAGACTGCAGCAATATGAAGACAGGATGAAAAAGGCCATCGAATTTTTAGAGGGGGATTACAACGGCATCCGCGCAGGGCGGGCTAACCCTCATGTGCTGGACAAGCTTCGCGTTGACTATTACGGGACGCCTACGCCCATTCAGCAGGTGGGCAATGTGACAGTGCCGGAGGCGCGCGTTATCCAGATCGCCCCCTGGGAAAAATCTTTGATCAAGCCCATTGAAAAGGCTATCCAGACTTCCGACATTGGAATCAATCCTTCCAATGATGGCAGTGTGATCCGCCTGGTATTCCCGGAGCTTACAGAGGAGCGCAGAAAGGATTTGGTAAAGGATGTGAAGAAAAAGGCGGAGGAGGGCAAGGTGGCCATCCGCAACATCCGCAGAGATGGCAATGACTTTCTGAAGAAGTTGGGCAAGGGAGAGGCCTCTGAGGATGAAGTGAAGCAGTTGGAGGATCAGCTGCAGAAGACTACAGATAAGTATATCAAAGAAGTGGATGTACTGATGGAGAAGAAGTCCAAAGAGATTATGACGGTTTAAGGGAAAGTCACTGTGGGCTGATAGGAATAGGTATGGGGGAGCGGAAGCGGACATCTGTTCCCCCTTGCTTTGCTGTAAACGGTAATATAACTAAAAACGGACGATATAACAAATGCCGGGGGTATGGGGCAAGGAGGCGAAGGGCTTGACATGAGTGAGGAATTGATCATGCCGCGTCATGTGGCGATTATTTTGGATGGAAATGGCAGATGGGCCCGGGGCAAGGGGATGCCTCGCAACTATGGCCATGTACAGGGGGCAAAAACCGTGGAAACCATCTGTGAGGATGCTTACCGCATGGGAATCCAGTATTTGACGGTGTATGCGTTTTCCACAGAGAATTGGAATCGGCCTCAGGATGAGGTGGATGCACTGATGAAGCTGCTTCGCAACTATATGAAGACTTGCCTGAAGACAGCGGAGAAGAACCGCATGTGCGTTAAAGTGCTGGGAGACAAGACTAGACTTGACGAGGATATCAGAATTCGGATCCAGGAGCTGGAAGAGGCTACGAAACACAATGATGGGCTGCATTTCCAGATCGGCATCAATTATGGAGGCAGAGATGAAATTGTCAGGGCATCTCGAAAAATAGCCACAGCAGTCACAGAAGGAAAGCTTCGACCGGAGGAGATTACGGAGAAGACTGTGAGCGATTTCCTGGATACAGCAGGGCTTCCAGAGCCAGACCTGCTGATACGCACCTGTAACGAGCAGAGGATCTCCAATTTTCTGCTTTGGCAGCTGGCTTATACAGAGTTTTATTTTACGCCGGTTCTATGGCCAGATTTTACCAAAGAAGAATTGATAAAAGCTGTGGAGGCATATAATCATAGAGACAGAAAGTATGGCGGACTAAAGAATAGCTGATAGGTAGGCAATAAGGGGGATAAAGTATGTTTTGGACCAGATTGGCAAGCGGAGTGGTATTGTTGGCCATTGCGATAGGCTCCATGAGCTATGGTGGTGGGCTGCTGGCTGGAATTTTGTGTGTGGTCTCACTGGTGGCCTTTCGAGAGCTGACCAAAGCGCTGAAATGCGCTGGACCCATGGGAAAGGGGCAGAAATTTTCTATGCCCAACGGGCTGGAATGGGTGGGAATGGCAGGAATCGTCTGCTATTATCTGCTACTACATTTTGTGGGAGAGGATACCTTTCTCCTGATGGGGATTGTGGGCACTTTTCTGGCCATGATGTTCCTCTATGTGATCACATTTCCCAGATATCATGCAAATCAGGTAGTGGTGGCGGTGTTCTCCTATCTCTATGGGCCAGTGCTCCTTTCCTTTGTCTACCAGACCAGGATGGCGCCTCAGGGCCTCTATACAGTATGGATGATTCTCATCAGCTCCTGGGGATGTGACACCTGTGCCTATGCGGTGGGAAAGCTCATAGGCAGGAAGAAGATTTTCCCGGCGCTGAGCCCAAAGAAATCTCTGGAGGGCTGTATCGGCGGTGTGCTGGGAGCGGCGTTAATAGGGGGACTGTACGGATACTTTTTTGTGGAGAAGGCCTTTCCAGAGAAAAGTATTGCCTGGGTGATTGGGATCATCTGTGGCGTAGGTGCAATTATGAGTATGGTGGGGGATTTGGCAGCCTCTGCAATTAAGCGGAATCACGATATCAAGGACTATGGCAAGCTGATACCTGGACATGGGGGTATTATGGACAGGTTTGACAGCATGATAGTAACGGCTCCCATGACTTATTTTTTGACAGTTCTCATGCTGCTTTGAGACGGAGATAAGGTAGGAAAGGCATATTATGACGAGGAAAAAGATAGCGATATTGGGCTCTACCGGTTCCATTGGGACTCAGACCCTGGAAATCCTGCGGAACAACTCGGACTTACAGGTAGTAGGGCTGGCAGCGGGCAGCAGCGTAGAAAAAATGGAGGCACAGATCAGGGAGTTCCATCCTGTGAAGGCGTGCATGTGGTCAGAAGAGGCGGCAGCAGATCTGCGTGTCAGGGTGGCGGATCTGGATGTGGAGATCCTGGCAGGCATGGAGGGATTGCTGGAAATTGCAGTTATGCAGGAGAGTCAGGTATTGGTCACAGCCATTGTGGGTATGATTGGTATTAGGCCTACCATTGCAGCCATCCAGGCAGGTAAGGACATTGCGCTGGCCAACAAGGAGACGCTGGTGACTGCAGGGCATATTATTATGCCTTTGGCCGACCAATATGGGGTATCCATTTTGCCTGTGGACAGTGAACACAGTGCCATATTCCAATCTCTGAACGGAGAGCTGGTGGGCAGAGACGGAAAGCGGACAAAACTGTATGGGGAAATTGGCATTGAGAAGATCCTGCTGACAGCATCAGGCGGTCCGTTCCGGGGAAAGACCAAAAAGGAATTAGAGAATATGCGGGCACAGGACGCCCTGAAGCACCCCAACTGGACCATGGGGCACAAGGTTACCATTGACTCCTCTACGCTGGTGAACAAGGGATTGGAGGTCATGGAGGCAAAATGGTTGTTTGGGGTAGAACTCCATCAGATTCAGGTGGTGATCCATCCGCAGAGTATCATTCACTCCGCAGTGCAGTATGTGGATGGAGCCATCATTGCCCAGATGGGTGTGCCAGATATGAAGCTCCCCATTCAATATGCGCTTTTTTACCCGGAGCGCAGGCCTATGGCGGGCAGGAGAGTGGATCTGTTTGCACTGGGACAGCTCACCTTTGAAAAGCCGGACACGGATACTTTTCCGGGGTTAGCGCTGGCTTACCAGGCAGCAGAGACAGGGGGAAGCATGCCTACGGTATATAATGCAGCCAATGAGAAGGCGGTGGAGCTGTTCTTAAAGGGGGAGCTGCCTTATTTGGGAATTGCTGAGCTGATCGGTGAGACCATGGAGCAGCATAAGGTCATTGCGGATCCCAATGTGGAGGAAATTTTGGAGGTAGAACAGGAGGCCTGTTGTGCCTTACAGCGGCAAGCGAAAGTGAAATATGGTTCAGGAAGGATTTAGATAAAAATGATGACTTTGATTTTATTTATTGTGATATTTGGGGTGGTGGTGATAGCCCATGAATTCGGACATTTCCTACTGGCGAAGGCCAATGGCATCCATGTGGTGGAGTTCGCCATAGGCATGGGACCTACCCTCTGGTCTTTTCAGAAGAAAGGGACCAAATATTCCCTGAAGCTCTTTCCTATCGGAGGTGCCTGTATGTTTGAGGGCGAGGATGGGCTGATGGCGAAGGAGGGGGAGGAGAGTGAGGGCTCTTTCCTGAAAGCCAGCGTGTGGGGCAGGATTTCTACGGTGGTGGCAGGACCTATCTTCAATTTTATTCTGGCATTCATCATTGCCTTTGTCATGGTAAATATGAAGGACATCATTGCAATCCGTGACCCTATTGCCGCCCAGGTAGCAGAGGGCGGAGGCGCCCAGGCTGCAGGGCTTCAGGACGGGGATCGGATCCTGTCCATCAATGGTGAAAAGCTCCGGCTGTATCAGGAAATCTCCCTTTACATGCAGACCAGCTATTCTGGCGGCGACGTGGAGGTGGTCTATGAGCGTGACAACCAGAAATATACTGCCAGTATCACGCCCCAGTATGACCAGGAGCTGGGAACATATCTGCTGGGCGTAATGAACGCTGATTTTGTGCAGCCCAAAGGGGTGGATACCTTAAAATACGCATGGTATGAAATGCGGTATTCCGTGAAGGCTACCTATAAAAGCCTGGGGATGATATTTAGAGGGCGGGTGACGCGCCAGGATGTGGCAGGGCCTGTGGGGATTGCTGTGAATGTGGTGGGAAAGACCTATGACATGGCAAAGGAATACGGCTGGCAGAGCGTGCTGCTGAGCATGTTGAACATTACGCTGATGCTGTCGGTGAACCTGGGAATATTGAACCTTCTTCCTGTGCCTGCCCTGGACGGCGGCAGGCTGGTATTCCTGCTGGTGGAGGTCATTCGGGGAAAGCCTGTGCCACCGGAGAAGGAGGGCATGGTCCATTTTGTGGGGCTGATGTTCTTTATGGTACTGATGGTGTTTATCTTCTTTAATGATCTGTCCAATATCTTTATGAAATGAATATAGATTCGAAAATCCTACGGACGGAGGCTTGTGTATGGAATATGAGAAGCTGAAGCGCAGGGGCAGGGAACAATATCTGGACAAGGTAGTGCTGGGAAGACGAGGCTATCTGCGCCATGAGCTGTTAGGCCAGGGGACCTTTTCGGATGTATACTGTGTGGAGGATATTGCCAATGGCAGCAGATATACCTGTAAGATCAGCTGGCAGGCCCAGATGCTGGGGCAGGAGGCACAGGTCTTACAGGGAATTCGGCATCCATTGTTTCCAGAATTTATGGCATTTTGGAGGGAGGCGGAGCTGGGCATATTGCTTCGTGAGTATGTGGAGGGCTGCAGCCTGGAGGAAATGCTGCGACATCAATGCTTTTCCCCACTCCAGACTGTGCGGATGGGGCGTTTGCTGGCAGAGGGCCTTTTGTATCTCCATGAGCTTCCCCAGAGGCTTTTGTTTCGGGATGTGAAGCCAGCCAATGTGATCATTGGCCAAAATGATAAAGTAAAGCTGATTGATTTTGGCTGTGTCTGCTCCATGGCCACAGAGGTCAGGTCCCGGGCAGGATCGCCGGGCTTTGCCCCGCCAGAACAGCTGCAGGAGGCAGGGCTTTTGACAGCAGCCTGCGATGTGTATGGGCTGGGCAAAACTTTGGAGGCCATGGTGGGGGAGAAGCATCTGGGCTTTCGGTACACCAGCAACCGGAATGACAAAAGCGGGCAGGAGAATCCCTGGCCAGCTGGAGGACAGCGGCGATTGGAGAGAAAATTAAGGCATCTTTTAAAAGCCTGTACAAAAGAGGATGCACAGAAGCGCATTGCGGACATGAAGTGCCTTATCCAGAAGCTGGACAGGCTCTGTGATGGATCAAATGGAACTCAGAGAGCTTTCATAAGGAGGATTCCGTCCAAAGCTCCATAAACTTCCACCACCTGTGCATAGGAGGTAGCCTCTGGAAAGTGTAGGACCATGGTGGCGGAGACAGAGGTATTTTGATCCGTAGGGTTGGAGCGGGTCATCTCCAGATTGCTGATGGCACAGTTATTACACCCTGCATAGGTCATGAAGGCGCTGAGATCTGCGACTTTGGTAAACTCTACATAGATGGGGATATTCTTGGAATGGGTCCGAAGCCGTTTGTCCACGAAGCGCAGGATTTGGATCGAAATCCAGAGGGCGGCAAAGCAGATAAGAGCTCCCGCATAAAAGCCTGCGCCCAGGGCCAGCCCAATACAGGCTACAGCCCAGAGACCTGCAGCCGTGGTCAATCCCTTGACCTGATTCTGCCTGGTGACCAGGATAGTGCCAGCTCCCAGGAAGCTGATGCCACTGACTACCTGGGCACCGATACGGCTGGCGTCCGCGGCACCGGTGAGCTCAGTGACATAGATGCCCACCATCATGGCCAAGGCTGAGCCCAAGCACACTACCATGTAAGTCCGAAAGCCTGCTGGCAGATGCTTCTTCTCCCGCCCATAGCCCAGGATGCCACCTAACAGCATGGCCAGGAAGAGCCGGATCAGGATGGAAAGAAAGGTGATATCGTGCAGAGTCTGGTATAGTCTGTCTGTCATTTGTACGCCTCCTTCGCCCAGGCGGGTCTATGTACTGCCCCGGAGCATGTATGATATCATCTTATCATGAAGCCATGGGCAAAGCAAGCCCCATGGACCAGGGAAAATCCATAGAATATACAGATTTCAATTGAAGAATCAGTTAAAAGATATTATAATAGAACTTAGATCATAGATCCCAAACCAGTAATCCACCAGGCGAAAGAAAGGAGATTCAGCTATGCGTTTTTTCATTGACACAGCAAAAGTGGAGGATATTAAAAAGGCAAATGACATGGGTGTCATCTGCGGAGTCACCACCAACCCTTCTCTGATTGCAAAGGAAGGCAGAGTATTTGAGGAGGTTATCGCGGAGATCGCCTCCATCGTGGACGGCCCTATCAGCGGTGAGGTGAAGGCCACCACCACAGATGCTGCAGGTATGATTCAAGAGGGCAGGGAGATTGCCGCCATTCATCCCAATATGGTGGTAAAGATTCCCATGACCGTGGAGGGCTTAAAGGCCTGTAAGGTTCTGTCCTCTGAGGGCATCAAAGTGAATGTGACCTTGATATTCACAGCCAACCAGGCATTGCTGGCCGCACGGGCAGGCGCAGCCTTTGTCTCTCCCTTTTTAGGACGTCTGGATGACATTAGCCAGCGAGGGGTGGACCTGATTCGGGAGATTTCGGATATCTTTTCCATCACAGATCTGGATACAGAAATCATTGCAGCAAGCGTGCGCAACCCTGTCCATGTGACTGACTGTGCACTGGCTGGGGCGGACATTGCCACAGTGCCTTATGCTGTTATCGAACAGATGGTGAAACACCCGCTCACCGACGCAGGGATTACAAAGTTCCAGGCGGATTACAGAGCTGTATTTGGAGAGTAAGAGAAAGAAGAAAGAAAACTGCCATGGCTCTGATTTTTCAATCATTGCCATGGCAGCCTTTTGTCTCTAAGTCTTTATCTACTTAAGAGAACCTTATTTCATCTGCTCTTCCTGCTTCTTGATCATACGGCGAACCATCTCACCGCC
>CANRZC010000109.1 GCA_947644185.1 uncultured Acetatifactor sp. | reverse complement strand
GGTAGCGCTTGTGCTCTGGCATGATACTTGCCACCATATCCCAGAAATCCTTAGAGTGATTCATGTGGGTCAGGTGGCAGAGCTCATGAACCACCACATAGTCCAGTATCACAGACGGAGCGAATATCAGGCGATAGTTGAAGGAGAGAGTCCCGCTGGAGGAGCAGCTTCCCCAGCGGGTCTTCTGGTCTCTGACTGTGATGGAGGTATAGTGACCTCCCGTAAATTGGTGATAATAGGCCGCCCGGCGCTCAAACTGGGTCCGGGCGGCATTTCTGTATCTTTTTTCCAGGATCTCAAGCCGTCTGAGCTCTGGGTCGGTTAGCGGTCTCTTCTCTGGTGGCATTTTGAATTCGCTCCTTTTGGTGGGTGTCTATACCATCTGCTTATCCACATCAATCACAGCGAAATAGTTGGGATTGTCCCTCTGGATCCGAGCCTTTAATTTCTCTGTGAGCTCCTTGTCAGACAGGGGAAAACTATAGGGGACAGCCACATCGAAAATGAGATTCGTGTGGGTGGGGCCTGTGACAATGCGAAAATCATGCATGGAGATGGTATCACTGATTTCTTCTATGTAACCGGCAACCAAGGCCTTTAACTCCATGGTCTGTTGGTCTCCCACACACACCGGATCCATGTGGATCACAGCATGGCAGTTGAGCTTGCTTCGCAGTGCATGTTCAATGGTGTCTATGGTATCGTGAAGAGCCAGCAGCTCTCCGTCTGCGGACACCTCTGCATGGAGGGAGATAAGGACTCTTCCCGGTCCGTAATTATGTACGATGAGATCATGAATCCCCAGAATGTCAGGGTAGGACATGACAATGTCATTGATCTGTTGGACAAATTCCTTCTCCGGCGCCTGGCCCAGCAGAGGGCTTATGGTATCCTTCGCGGCATTGTAGCCAGCATAGCAAATGAACAGACCTACCAGAACCCCACACCATCCATCGATAGCAAGCCCTGTGAAATGGGCGATGAGCGTGGCCAGCAGAACCACAAAGGTGGCCAGCATATCGCTTAAGGAGTCGGTGGCAGTGGCCAGCATGGCGGTGGAGTCCAGCCGCTTTCCCAGCTTTCGATTGTACAGAAACATATAGCATTTCACCAAAATAGAGCACAGCAGGATACCCAGCACAATGGGTGAAAAAGTGAGATCCTCCGGGGAAAGAATTTTGGAAACCGAGGATTTTAAGAGTTCTACACCCATGAGCAGAATGATGATAGACACCAGCAAACCAGACACATATTCGATGCGGCCATGGCCGAAGGGATGGTCAGGATCAGGCTTTTGGCCTGCCATCTTGAATCCGATTAGGGTGATGATGGAGGAGCCGGCATCCGACAGATTATTGAAGGCATCTGCAGTGATTGCGATGGAATTGCTCAGAGCTCCAGCCATGAATTTCCCTGCAAAGAGACAGAGATTCAGAAAAATCCCCACCGCCCCACAAAGGATTCCATAGGCTTGCCGGACGGCGGGATTTTTTACTTCCTTTTGATCTTTTATAAAAAATTTAGCTAACAGTGAAACCATAATGCTTTCTCTCCTGATCTTAGTCTATTCTCTATGCCGATAATAGCATAGAAACAGCCAAAAGGCAATATTCTTCACCGATATTAACCGGGAGGGTATTGCACAGGAATGATTTTCAGTGTATAATTTGGAAATGGAAGGTGGAAAGTAAATTTTTCCATAGAGTAAGAAGACAGGAGTATCCCTGGTCCGCGGACCGCGGATAGACGGTAAGGAGAGTAGATATGAGCAAGAAACCGGTAGTTTTGATGATTTTGGACGGATATGGACTGAACGAAAGAAAAGAGGGCAACGCGGTAGCGCTGGCGAAGACACCTGTCATGGACAAGCTGATGAAGGAATATCCTTTTGTCCGGGGCAATGCCAGCGGCATGGCAGTGGGACTTCCTGAGGGCCAGATGGGCAATTCCGAGGTGGGACACCTGAACATGGGCGCAGGCCGCATTGTATACCAGGAGCTGACTCGGATTACAAAGGAGATTCAGGACGGCACCTTCTTTGAGAATCCTGCCCTGTTAAAAGCAGTGGAAAATTGTAAGAAGAATAACAGTGCCCTGCATCTCATGGGACTTTTGTCAGACGGCGGTGTCCACAGCCACAATACACACCTCTATGGCCTGCTGGAGCTGGCAAAGAGGAACGGTCTGGAGAAGGTGTATGTGCACTGCTTCCTGGACGGCCGTGACACGCCACCTGCCAGCGGAAAAGAGTATGCGGAGCAGCTCAATGCCCAGATGGAGAAAATCGGTGTGGGCAAGATTGCCTCTGTGATGGGACGCTATTATGTCATGGACAGAGACAATAACTACGATCGGGTGAAGCTGGCCTATGACGCTATGACAAAGGGCGAGGGCTTAAAGGCAGCCTGTGGCGTCTGTGGCATACAGGAATCCTATGACAGAGGAGAGACGGATGAATTCGTAAAGCCCACCCTTGCCATGGAGGATGGAAAGCCTGTGGCATTGGTACAGGAGGGAGACTCCATTATCTTCTTTAATTTCCGCCCGGACAGAGCCAGAGAGATTTCCAGAGCCTTTTGCGATGACGATTTCAAGGGCTTTGACAGGGGCCCCAGGATGCAGATTACCTATGTATGCTTTTCCGACTATGATCCCACAATTCCCAATAAGGAGGTGGCGTTCCACAAGGTATCTGTCACCAATACCTTCGGTGAGTGGCTGGCGGCTAACGGCATGAAGCAGGCCCGCATTGCCGAGACAGAGAAATACGCCCATGTGACCTTTTTCTTCAACGGCGGCGTGGAGGAGCCCAATGAGGGCGAGGACAGAGTGCTGGTGAATTCCCCGAAGGAAGTGGCCACCTATGACTTAAAGCCTGAGATGAGTGCCTACGGTGTGTGTGAGAAGCTCTGTGAGGCCATCCACTCCGGCAAATATGACGTGATTATCATCAACTTCGCCAACCCTGACATGGTAGGCCACACTGGTGTGCTGGATGCGGCTATCAAGGCAGTGGAGGCAGTGGATGAGTGTGTGGGAAAGGCAGTGGAGGCCATTAAAGAGGTGGACGGCGCTATGTTTATCTGTGCGGACCACGGCAATGCTGAGATGCTGGTGGATTACGAGACAGGGGAGCCCTTCACAGCCCATACTACCAACCAGGTGCCCTTCATTTTGGTGAACTATGACCAGAGCTATACTTTACGGGAGAATGGCTGCCTGGCGGATATCGTTCCTACTTTGATTCAGATTATGGGCAAGGAGCAGCCTGTGGAAATGACCGGAAAGTCCCTGCTGATAAAAAAATAGGCAGTAGGAGCACAGGGGAAAGACTATATCACCATAAAAATGCAAGGAAATCATGTAATACTATAAAGAACAGAGCCATGAAGTTCGCAGATTCCATACGATTCATGGCTCTCCTTTATGCACAGGCAGCAATTCCTCTACCGGAATGCGGAAAGCCTCTTGCACGGAAATTCGTTTCATTGTATAATTTTGGCAAGAGACATGGGAATGGCATTTTGCCGGATGACCTGTGGCAATCATATGAGAAACCCTGGGTACAAGGCAGGGGAGAAAGGACGTATATATGAAGAGAAGAGTGGCATTATTGATGGCGGCTGTTCTGGCTTTTGGGGCAGGGTTTTCCTCCTATGCAGCGCAGTCAGAGACAATCCCTCAGGTCAGCCAGGAGGATGCTGGTTCTAGCAGTGAAGCAGTGGACAATGCAGAATCGGGCGGCACTGGAGCAGGAGGAGATACCAAAGCAGCACCGGGCAATATCGATACAGCAGGGGATCCCAGCGGGGCAGGCAGTACCGATACAGCAGGAGATTCCAGCGCAGCAGGCGGTACTGGGACAGCAGGAGAGCCCAGCGTACCGGGTGCTAATGGGACGACAGGAGAGCCCAGCGTACCGGACAGCACCGGGACGGCAGAGGATCCCAGCGCAGGTAGTACAGAAGGCGAGACTGCAGGAGAGGAGTCTCCCCAGGGAACGCAGACAGAAAGCGGAGTTCCTTCAGCGGCTATTGGTCAAGTGGAGGTAAGGATAGGAGCAGCCCTCATCCTGAAAAGGGATGTGACCTTCCGGGTGATGTTAAAGGACGCAGCCGGAAATGCCTGGGGCGAGGACAGATTTATTAAGATAGGTGGAGACGGCAGCGCTACCCCAGACACGGGCAGCGTGTGCTTTCAGGGCCTTCCAGAGGGCAGATATACCTTGACTGTGTCCGGGGAGGGCTTTGCCACCTATACCCAGGAGCTTTCCGTCAGCGGTAAGGAGAGCGTGGAATTGATGACAGGCTTCCTGGGAGGGATGAACTATGCCACCGGGGCAGCCCACCCTGGCGTACTTCTCATCGGCGACGTGACCGGGGAGGGTATTGTCAATGAGGGCGACAGAAAGGCCCTGATGGAAGTCATAGAGGGAGTGGAGGGTGCATCTTATCCCTGGGCGGATTTAAATGGAGATGGACAGATAGACCTGGTAGATTTGGAATATTTGACCAAAGGCTCCAGTGGGGATAGAGATACCTTTGCCATGATCCAGAGATTCATCTCCCCGGCAACAATCAACATGAAGGTGGGGGAGGGGACTCAGGTAGAAGGGGATTTGAGAGAACTGCTGGATAATGACAAACCAGTAGTCCTGACCAGGGAAAATCCCATTTCAAAGGAGAACCCCATTACATTAGAGTTCGATGTGAGTGCTGTGGGCCAGGCGGGGATTGCAGATGGATTTGTAATAGAGAGCGGAGAGAATACCCGCATTAGCGAAGCATATTTCAGTATCGAATATGAAGAAGTGAACACAGCCAGCGCCCAGACCGGGGAACTGTTTATGGCCTGTGGTCCCCGGGTGCAGACCGGGAATATTCCGGTAGAAGAGGGAATCCACTTTCTGCTAGAGCAGCAGACAGATGTGACAGCGCAGGTGGATGGAAAAGGGAACATAGTGGTGCATCTGGGCAGCCAGGTAGCCATAAAGAGAGTCATTCTCACCATTACACGGGTAAGCGACAACAGCGGAAATCCTGTGAATTTAGCAGAGATTTCAAAGGTGGAGTTTGTCAATGGCATGGAGAAGCGGATCCCAGAGCCAGAGATGGATATCCCTGAAAACTTACAGGTTGCTGCCAGCAGCAGGAAAATCAGCCTTACCTGGGCGGAATGTAAGAATATTACAGGCTATGAGGTGGAGGTGACCCATGTAGGCTCAGGCGATACAGAGACCATAATGGTTCCCAAAAACGCCCTGGATATTACCTCCTTTGGAGGAAAGGAGCTGGTAAACTATCAGGAATACCAAGCGCGGGTGCAGTCTGTGAATGGTACCTGGAGAAGTGGATATACACAGAAGGTATCTGCTACGCCAAAGCCTGACAGGAAGCCGGATAGGCCGGATAATGTATCGGCTGTGGGAGATTATCAGAAAATCAGAGTGTCCTGGAAGGCGATGAAGGACACCGTTTCCTATAACCTGTATTACAAAAAGACCAGCGAAGGGGAATACCAGAAAATAGAGGGAATCATCCCCAACAACTACACCATTACTGGATTGTCGGATTCCACAGAGTACACAGTGTATGTGACCGGCGTCAATGAGTACGGGGAGAGCGGCCCCTCTTTGTCCGCTGGGGCCACTACCACTGATTCCTATCCCGCTGTCATTCCCAAATACGGAATGATTAACATCGGGGAGAAGGGAAAGATAGGTGCCCATATTGTCAGCGCTTCCATAGGAGGCGGTAGGATGGAGGGCAGTGTACTGGATGTGCAGGCAGGAACTGCCTGGGGTACCGTGGACAGCGACGCTGCATCCTACTATTATAGAGGAACTTGGGATGACGGCGGCTATAACGCCATGGGTGCAGGAAACGGACTTACCTATGAGTTTGACCAGGCTTACAAAATGGATACCATTGCTCTCCACGATGCCACATCCAGAGATACCGGTTATTTCTATGCGCAGGTTCGGGTCTGGAATGGAGCTGGGGAGACCACTCTGTATCCCTATAGTCGGGTGACACTGCAGTCAAAGCGGGACCAGGCGGGCAGGGTGTACTATGTGATAAAGCTGCCAGAGCCTGTGGAGGTAAAGAAAATTCAGTTTGGTCTTGCCCGGTATGCAGCCCAGGGAGACCGCATCACAGTGTCAGAGGTCTATTTCTATTATTATGATACGCTGATGGAGGAAATTATGGGCCTCTATGAGGATGATCTCCACACGGTGCTGCGGGCCAATGTAACCCAGGCGGATATCGATGCATTGCGGACACGTATCAATACTGTGGACACAGTCAGCGGAGAATACCATCCAGATAGGGAGCTGCTGGAGCGAGAGCTGTCGACAGCGGAAGCGATTCTAAAGGATGGGGCACTGTTGGCTCCAGTGCAGATTCACGGCGGTATCACCACAGCAGACCAGAACAGAGGCTTTGGCGGCCTGAATGCCTGGCAGCCTCTGGGGGTAGCTGCGGCTGCCCAGGAGGAGATTGTGGTCTATGTGGGCCATAACAGCAAGAAGACAGGGGAAGATGCCAGCCTGCAGCTGGTGGCCACCCAGTATCACGCCGAGGCTGCTGCCATGAGCAAGGTGGTAGGCACATTGAAGGTGGGACCTAATAAGATCACAGTGCCCAAAATCTCCAGCACCACGGGGATGGAATCTGGCGGTGCACTGTATGTTCAGTATACTGGAGACGGCAGCGCAAACGACAGATATGCAGTTCGTGTCAGCGGCGGGGTACAGGTCCCCATATTGGATCTGTATCAGGTCACGGATGCGACAGAGCGATTGAACCGGGCAAAGGCTTATGTGGAAGCGCTGGACGGGTTCGTAGGACAGATGGGAGAGAAGCATGCACAGATCCATCAGAATGGGGGAAATTCCCAGGTGGCCTATGCATATGAGGAGACCAACTGTATTTTGGGGGCCTCCGATATCCTGTTAGACACCATGATGCTCTCCCTTCCGGCCAAACAGATATTGGCTGGTATGGGAACTGGCACCGTGGAAGAACGGGCTGGCAGACTTTTGACCTCCACAGATGCCATAGAGGATGAAATGTATCTGTTTTACCAGCACAAGGGCCTAAATGCCAGTGCGCCAGAGGAAAAGAACCAGATTCCGAAGGGACATCTCAATATTCGGTATCAAAGAATGTTCTCCGGGGCGTTTATGTATGCTGCAGGGAACCACATTGGCATTGAATGGGGCTCTGCGCCAGGGCTTATGGGTTCTCCTGGGCTTTTGGCAGGGAGCGATGGAAGATACCAGTCAGGACGGTTCTTTGGGTGGGGCATTGCCCATGAGATTGGCCATTGCATCAATCAGGGAAGCTATGCGGTGGCAGAGGTTACCAACAATTATTATGCGGTTTTGGCACAAGCCCAGGACACCAATGGAAGCGTGCGCTTCCAATATGCGAATGTCTACAAAAAAGTTACATCAGGCTCCAAAGGCGCTGCATCCAATGTATTTACCAGATTGGGCATGTACTGGCAGCTTCATCTTGCCTATGACAGGGG
>CANRZC010000108.1 GCA_947644185.1 uncultured Acetatifactor sp. | reverse complement strand
GGACAAGCAGTCTGGCAAGGATTTTGAGCGGCCACAGTATAAGAGGCTGGTCAAAAAGCTGAATCCGGTCGATCTGCTCTACATTAAAAGTATCGACCAGCTAGCGAGATTCTGGAGCAGTGACGGATTCTGACCAAGGAGAAGGGCATTGACATTGTAGTGCTGGATATGCCGCTGTCCACCTTCCGCTATCGGGCGGCAATTTACGAAAAAGCAAACACCTTCTTATTATCTATTGAAAATCAAACATTTTTATGGTATTCTATTCCGTATTGAAAAAAGTGCAATTTGAAGGAAAGTACACATTCTGAAAAAGGAGAAAATCGAATGAAATACTTCAAACGAACTTTGGCGGCTTTGCTGACTCTGTGCCTACTCTTAACCATCCTTGCTGGGTGTAATACATCGGACACCCCACCGTCTGAGCCTGTACAACCAACAGAAAGCGCCGCCCCAAGTCCGGCTCCAGTGGAAGAAACAACGCTTGATGATGAATTACAGCGAGCGCAAAAGGCAGGCTTTATCATGGACGGCTGGCTGGAGGACATGGACGCGACCGTGACCTTCCAGGAGTACAGCGCCATCACCACCCGGCTTGTGGAGTTGTGGGACGAGAACAGGCTGGACGAGTGGATGAAAACCATTGACCTGGCCAGCAAGACTACGGATCAGATGAATCGTGAGGACGGCTTTTTGATGCTCTCCTACGCATGGGTACTGATGGGATATAGCCACGACGACATCTTCTTTTTTATAGATGAAACGGCAAATCCGGAGCTCTGCTACTGGAATATTGCTGATGAGCAGGTTGCGATGCAGCAGCTCTCATGGGATTATCCCTATTTCCCGGACGCAATTGAAGAGGAAACCGTCGTCTATGACATTTACAATTCAAATTATATGTGGGGCGCGGTGATGTCCTTCCCTATGGTGTTCTCGCCATTCAACGGAAAGCCCATGTTTGAGTGGGATGAGAACCTCTCGCTGCGTTTAGATGAACCGCTTACCCGTGATGAGGCGGTGCGGGCCGCCGTGCGTATGGCTGACCACTGTCAGGTGGAGCTTGACCCGGAATGGCGCGACTATATCTCAATTGCCGATGCCGGAACCTACGATAAAAGCATCATCACAGACGAGCTGCTGAGTGCAAAGACCGATTTGCCGGAGGTGACCCAGGAGAAGCTGCCCTCCACTTGGAAGGGTACGGGGCTGAGCACCATCAAAAACAACACTGATCGCTTCTGCCTACGCCACCGTGAATCGGACATCCGCTTTCTGGCGGAAAACGGCTTCAATTTCGCCCGTCTCTTTTTTGATTTTGGGTCATTACGTTATCCCGATTACCCAGAGGATCCGGAACAGGTCAACCAGAGCGAGTTGAAGGATCTGGATCAGCTATTGGCGTGGTGCGTGGAATACGGCGTGCATTTGCAAATTGCCATGAGCGTTTATCAGGACGCAAATGGAAACGGCAAGTGGGATGGTTTTATGCCTCTCTCGGAGTCCGAGTGGGATGTCACCCGAACCTATTGGGGAATGCTGGCGAAACGGTATGCGGAGATTCCCTCCAAATATCTGAGCTTTGATCTTTGCAACGAGATTGAGCCCCTGGAACCGAGTCAGCCGGAAGAACTGGACTTTGACACTGCAATAGAAGGCATCGCTTCTGTCAGGGATGCGATCAGGGCAAATGATCCGAACCGTGTTCTGCTATATTCCTTTACAGACAATGCACATCAGGAGACGGTAGATGCTGTCGCCGCGTTGGGAATCGCCATTGGCTGTCATTGCTACAAACCCCATTTTATTGCGTCTGCGGGGAATGAGTACCCTTATGCGGAGCCTGTCTGGCCCCAGCCTGTTTTCCCCATGGGAAAAATCAACGACGGCCGGGCCCCCTTAATTATCACCGGTGCTGTTTCCGGCAGTAGGCTGTCCTTTCACGTCTGGACGTCAGACAACAATGCGTCCGCTGACATATACGCGGACGGCAAACACATACAGACCATCCGGCTGGACGGAGGCACACCCGGAGAGGACGGAGAATACTATTACGGCGATATACTTTATTTCGTTGACATTCCCGAGGGAACAGAGAAGGTAGAACTGCAGATCAAAGACGGATATGCCAGACTGGATACGGTCATTGTAGAAGGAAGCGGACAGAAGGTGATCATGGTGCCCTCGGATACCAATGACTATCTGGACGAGTCCGAACCTCTTCCGCTTATTATCAACAGCGATGGTACCTATACCAACAGCGAAAATACATTCCATGATATGGATCGCATTTATGAGGAAGCCGTCAAGCCTTACGAAGAGATTGCGAAAAAGTATAATGTTGGCTTCATGGTCAACGAATTTGGCTGCTATGGCACACTGGCGCATTGGGATATCGGCACCGTCAATGCCTATCATGAAGAAATTCTGAATATGTTAGAGAAGTATGACTTAGGATGGTGCTACTGCGAGACCTATAATCTCTTCCCTAAGCATCTGATCATCTTTTACGGGAATAACTCCCAGTGGGCAGGTTCCACCACAGAGGATATCACTTATGACTTCGGAGACCACACCGAAACCATCAAGGTTTGTACGGAACTGCTGGCGGTTTTCCGCAAGCACACATTGACAAAGTAAGGTGTGAATCAGTTCACGCCTAAAATCCCTTTGAAACAAAGGGCGCACGGTACATGGTCTGCACCATGTACCGTGCGCTCTGCCAGGTTAAAACCCAATATTGTACCCTTGACCGCTTACCCAACACAGCGGGTAGGTGGTCTTTTCGTTTCTAGTTCAACTCCCCCAGCTCCAAAATCACATCCGCAAAGTCCACTACACCCCCATAGTATTTATTTTGTATGCAACTATGATGCAAAAATGATGTCCTTTTGATGAAATACTTCCGTATTCTATAAGAAAGAAGAGAAAAAATATGCAGTCAGGTTACTTAGAAATTTTAACTGTTAAGCAGTACAAATTGTCGAGCAATGGTCCAAAGAGATCTGCGAAGGTACATGAGGAGGTGTATGATAGTGGGATTGTCCGATTTGAATTTTATATTCCGCTTCCTCCCGGCATTTTTGTTGATCTATTTTTTATGCCCCATGCAATATCGAAACGCTATCCTTTTCTTGGCCAGCATGATCTTCTGCGGGCTGAACAGCCTAACCGGCGCGGTGATTTTGCTGGGTTCTGTGACAGTGAACTATGTGGTCACCTGTGTCATGGACTGCAGGAAATCCCCTGGTTGGCGCAAAAGCTGGCTCATTGTGGCAGTGCTTTTCAATGTAGGACTGCTCTGTTATTTTAAATACATGGCGCCGACTCTGCCGCCAGGCATCAGCTTCTATACTTTTACGCTGTTGTCCGTGGATATGGATGTCTACCGCCAGAAGGAACAACCGCCCAAAAGCTGGCTGGAGCTGGGAGTCTTTGCCACCATGTTCCCTAAGCTGCTCTCTGGCCCTATCGCACAATACCATGATACCATTGAGCAGGTGCGCAGACGGAAAGTGACCTCTAAAGGCATTGAATATGGCTTGTCTCTCATGATTACAGGCCTAGGATTCAAAATCCTCATTGCGGATCCTTTGGGAATTCTCTGGCATGATATCCAGACTGTTGGGTTTGAGAGTATTTCCACACCCCTTGCCTGGATGGGAGCGGCCGCCTATTCTGTACAGCTCCTGTTCGATTTCCAGGGGTACAGCCTGATGGCCATTGGTTTGGGCAGTATGCTGGGCTTCCATCTGCCCCAAAACTTTGATCATCCTTACTGCTCTCGGAGCATCAGCGAATATTACCGCAGATGGCATATGTCCCTGGGAAATTGGTTTCGGGATTATCTCTACATTCCTTTGGGCGGAAGCTGGATGGGTATGATGCGGACCGTTTGGAATCTTTTGGTGGTATGGCTGGTGACGGGCATGTGGCATGGTGTGACGCCAAATTTCCTGCTGTGGGGCATGGTATTAGGATTCTTCATTGTCATGGAAAAGCTATGGCTTGGAAAGATCCTGAAAGCCCATACAGTGCTGTCTCACCTGTATGTATGGTTTCTGATTCCGCTGACCTGGGTGGTCTTTGCTGTGACGGATCTGGATAGCCTTCGAATCTATTTCACAAGGCTGTTCCCCTTCTGGGGAGGTGGTATTGCCGTGAATGCCAGAGACTGGATTTTACATGGAAGGAATTATCTGGGGTTCTTCCTGGCAGCGGCGGTGGTCTCCTGCCCCCTGGCAGATAGACTTGTGAAAAGATACTGGAATACCCTGGCTGCAAAGCTTGTGCTGTTCGCCCTGTTTTGGGTGTGCATATACCGACTTGCAACCGGATTACATAACCCATTTTTGTATTTGAACTTTTAAGGATAGTTTACTGGCTTTGGAATTGTCACATACAACCCGATGAATTGGAGAAAAGACAGATTGGAGCAACTATGAAGACACGAAAGCAACCGACACCATTGTTATCTGCCCTTGCGGCCAGCATGCTGTGTGCAAGCCTTGCCGCCACTGTCAGCGCCCAGGGTATCTACCAGAAATATCATACAGACGGCTGGGGACAGCCTGTCATCTGCGTACTGATGCAGGGCCTCTCTCAACCGGGGACATTTGGGGATCCAGCTGACAGAAGCTCAAATGGCAATCCCTCTCTGCTGGCCTCCAGTCAGTCCAGCACTGGAGAGCTTCCAGAAGCCCTGGCTGGCCAGCCAGAGCAAGCAGTTTCCGGCAGTGTAACCGGTGATGGCTCCGGCACAGGCTCTCCTGAAACCCAGGGCATGGACAATCATGGTGACGGCGGAGTGCAAGGCATAGGAGCTACCGGCTCAGGGAATCATGCTGGCAGCAGTTCCAACGGCGCACCCGATTCAGGAGCTACCGGCTCTGGGAACAATGTCAGCAGCAGTCCCAACGGCGCACCCGGGTCAGAAGCTACCGGCTCCGGGAACAATGTCGGTAGCAGTATCCCTGGCCAGCCTGACAACCAGCAGAACCCGGCCTCCTCTCTCCCGGCAGAAGAGGGACAGTGTGCCTTCACCCAGGTGCCTGCAGACTATTTTGACGACGCCCTGTTCATCGGCGACTCCCGTGTAACCGGTGTAGAGCTTTACTCTGGCTGGGACAATCTCACCTATTACGCAGAAGGTGGAATGACCATCTATAATATGTTCCAGTCCAAAGTCGCCAAGGTAGACGGCCAGACCATGACCATAGAAGAGGCTCTCCAGAAATGCTCCTTTGGCAAAATCTATCTGGAGATCGGGATCAATGAGATGGGCACTGGCACAGTGGACTCCTTTATGGAAGCCTATGAGGCCGCTGTAGCAAAGCTGCAGGAGCTCCAGCCAGACGCAATCATCTACGTCTGTGGCATCATGTATGTGAAACAGAGCAAGTCGGAATCCGATCCGATTTTCAACAATCCTGCCATTCAGGAGAAAAACGACCGCATTGCCGAACTGGCAGATGGAGAGAATATTTTCTATCTGGATATCAATGAAGTGGTCACAGATGAGAGCGGCCACCTGAACCCGGATTACACCTGGGATGAAGTGCATCTGTTGGGAAAATATGATGTGATCTGGCTGGAATACTTCTCCAGTCATGGTATTGTGAAGGATGCCGAAGCATCTGCTCAGAATCCGTTGTAGAACTGTCGTGCTGCAATCCCAGTGTTATACCGAGATTGCAGCATTTCCTATATTATTCCGGCAAATGCCCCAGAGGCCGCCTGATCTCCTCCGCCATGTAGGAGAGCGCTCCGCCATATATGCCAAGCCTCTTTGCCTGCACTGTCAGCTCCTGATACACCTCCTGTAGGAGATGAACGATTTTGCCAACCTCTGCCCTGTCTGTTCCAGCGATTTCGGTTTCTCCCACTGTCTCCGCCCTTTTATCTCCTATGCTTTCCGACAGTGTTACCGCCTGCTCCAGCTTCTGGCAGACTCCAGTCAATGCGCCTCTCTGTTCCTCCTCCAGATGTGTCCCCAGCTTCTGAACCTCACCCTTCAGCCAGAATAGCAGAATCCCCTCCTGCATGGCCAGGTCACTGCACATTTTCTGGATTTTCCAGTCTTTTTCAGGCTTTTCCTGTGTCTTTCCGGGTGTCTGAACAGACTCTTCCCACAAGCTTCGGAAAAAGTCCGTTGCATCGTCCAATCGTTCACGGAACCTTGCTATTCCGTCAAACAGCTCCCTGTGGGAGGGCTCCCGCAGAGTGTCCATCTGGGCAGCAAAGGAAATGGTGTCCAGCCTAAACTGCAGATCCTCCAGCATGGTAACGGTTACTTCTGACAGAGCCATATTGGAAAGACGCTTTTCAAGATTGGTTATTTCCTCCGCCATATAGCCATAGGGCAGCGCCGGATCCCCCAGCCTCTCGGCAGCAGCACGGCCCGCCTCCCTGGCGGCCTCAATGCGTTTCGTGGCATTCTGCCGCATATCCTGGAAAATCAATTCTGCCAGCTCCTGGAGGAAATGCGTAATCTTCTCTGCTTTTCCCCATGCATGCTGGGCCAGCGCATCGTATTTGCGGCAAAGGGGTTGATATGCCTGCCTGTGCTCCGGCATGGCTCTGGCGATCATCAGTCCAATCTGGAAGGCTGTCACACTGGATGCAAAGGCTGCATCCTCAACAGCCTTTATGATCAGGAATCGAGCCGAGATCTCGTCGGGCCGCCTGGCTATGGCGGCAACCTGCTCCAGCATCTTTGTCAACTGCCCGGCCATCTCTTCGGCCCGGCTTGCCGCAAACTCCCAGAATTCCCCATAAAATGCAGCCTCTGGCCCCATCCCTCCCTTCTTTCTGGTATCTGCTGCCGTCTCCCTAGCCTCCACGATCAGGCTGTTCAATTCCCGTATGATTTCGTCTGTGGTCTTGGAATACATCATAATCGTTTTCTCCTCTCTGATTTTCTGGGGTGTCACAGACAGGCGAAACTTCCGGTATTCCGTAGGCGTTACACCCATGTATGCCTTAAAGCTGCGGGTAAAGCCCTCGTGGGAATCATAACCGTACCTTAACGCTATCTCCAGCACAGAGTCTTCTGTACTGGCAAGATCACTTGCCGCGTAAGAAAGCCTGCGTCTGGCCACATATCCCATAACGCTGTCCCCCACTGCCTCCCGGAACATGCGCTGGTAATGATATTTGGAGAAATGAGCGCTCTCAGCCAGCGCTGTCACTGTGAGCTTTTCCCGGATTCTTTCCTCAATCATTGCCAGGGACTGAAATATCGGAGTTCTGTCACCCATATGCCCGCCTTTCTGTGGCTTTTACGCCTGCCTTTCGTCTGTCTGTTACAAGTATAGGATACAACGCCTGATGCCATTTTTCTTGACGAAAAGTGCTGTCCTGCCGCAGTTTTCTTATATTCAGAGTAACATAGAGGGGATTGCATTACAATCAAAATCATGGCTAACTTAAGATTCAAAAAGCCATTCTAATAAAATACTGGTTTCCTCTCCGTCTTCCCTTTGAAATGTGTAACAAAACCTGCTGTTTTCCTCCTTAGTCACAATATAGAAATCTTACCAGTGTAGTAAAGAATCCGCTCAGTTGCAGTCGTTTTACCGGCATCG
>CANRZC010000107.1 GCA_947644185.1 uncultured Acetatifactor sp. | reverse complement strand
CTTTTGTACAAAATTATATACAATTGCTTTCCTGGCGTCAAGAAATATCTGGGTCAGAACAGATGAAACTTGTGGGGCTGACCTTGACAGGCTCCTGGGAATCCCGTATGATGAAAAAAGAAATCGGTTTCAAACAAGAGACACACAGACAGCTAAAAACAACAGGGAAATTGGGAATGCCACAAAAGGGCAGAACGGAGGTCAGTATGGACAGAGAACAGATTATACTAAGGGAGAATTGGCGGTTTCACTTGGAGGAGCCTGGGGATTATACGCCTGGGGGAGATGAGGGGTATCCCCGCAGCAGTGCAGCAGGGGCCTGGTACAAGGGATTTGACGATAGCCTTTGGACCAGTGTAACCGTTCCCCATGACTGGTCTGTGGAGTTGCCCTTTTCGCAGAAATATTCCAGCGGCACAGGGTATCTGGCTGGTGGCATCGGCTGGTACAGAGTACATTTTAAGCTGCCGGACGCATACCGTGGGAAAGCTGTCAGGGTGATCTTTGACGGCGTCTATAAAAACAGCCAGGTTTGGTGCAACAGCTATTACCTGGGACGCAGGCCCTATGGCTACAGTACCTTTTCCTACGACATCACACATGCAGCGGCCTTTGGCGAAGAGGAGAATGTGCTCTGTGTGAAGGTAGTACATACAGATTTGGCAGATTCCAGGTGGTTTACAGGCAGCGGCATTACAAGAAAAGTAACTGTGGTGGTGGAGGAGCCAGTACATCCTGCAGAATACGGGGTGTTCTTTTCCGCGGAAGCAGTGGAGGCAGATGAGAGCGGCAGTACAGGCACAGCCCAGATTGCAGTAAAGCATTGGACGGAAGCTGCAAAGGACTGGAGCGGGGCCCAGGACACCACAGTACATATCCGCACAGTATTCCAGGGGGAGGACGAGGAAGCTCTGCTGACGCTGGAGGGGCAGACAGCTGTAGGAGGAACATGTACTCTGACAGGTGCCATAGAGAATGCCAGGCTGTGGGCGCCGGAGCATCCCTATCTGTACCTTATGCGCACCTGGTATGCTCTGGAAAGTGGAGACGATTTGACCTATTACCTGGTGGATGAGACTCCGGTGGGCATCCGCCACATTGAATTTGATGCCCAGAAAGGCTTTTCCCTAAATGGGAGAGAGACTAAGCTGAAGGGAGTCTGTGTGCATCACGACGGCGGTGCCCTGGGGGCAGCTATGGAGCCAGAGGTCTGGCAGAGGCGACTGGCAGTGCTAAAGGAAGGTGGCTGTAATGCCATACGATGCAGCCATAATCCCCACATGCCAGAGCTCTATGAGCTCTGCGACAGAATGGGCTTTTTTGTGATGGACGAAGCCTTTGACGAGTGGGAAAACGCAAAGAACAAGTGGTCCACCGGGCATAATGTGTATCCGCCGGTACATGAGGGATACTTTGAGGAGTTTCCCCAGTGGCACAAGGCAGACTTACAGGCCATGGTGCGCAGAGATCGAAATCATCCAAGTGTGATTCTGTGGAGCATTGGCAATGAAATCGACTATCCCAATGATCCCTATTGCCATGCCTCCTTTGCCTCCATGACAGGAAACAATGATGCAAACAAGCCGGCAGCGGAGCGGCAATACGATAGGAATAAGCCCAATGCAGTACGCTTGGTGGCCATTGCAGCGCAGCTGGAGGAGGAAGTGAGACAGGAGGACAGGACCAGACCGGTGACATTGGCCGCTGCGTTTCCAGAGCTGTCTGCAGAGACAGGCTTGTTCCAGGGGCTGGATGTGGTGGGATACAATTATAAAGAGCATTTGTATGAGGCAGATCACAATAGATTTCCAGAGAAGCCCTTCCTGGGCAGCGAAAATGGACATAGCTACAGGGCATGGCTTGCAGTGCGGGACAATCCCTACATCAGCGGACAGTTTCTCTGGACTGGCATTGATTATCTGGGAGAGGCCAGAGGATGGCCGGTTCGAGGCTCATTTGCAGGTATCCTGACCTGTGCTGGGGAGAGAAAGCCGGAATTTTATCGAAGGAAATCCTTCTGGTGCGAAGAGCCTGTGATCTCCATTGCCACAAGGCGGGTTTCAGAGGGGCCTGAGGACTGGCGGCCCATGGAGTGCCATTGGAATTATGAACAGGGAGAAGAAATCCTGGTGAAAGTATACTCCAATCTGCCAAAAGTCAGGCTGCGGCTGGAGGCCGAAAGGCCTGAGCTAGCGCCTGATGCCCAGGAGCAGAAGGAAAACAAAAGTCCACAAAACGGTAGTCAAGACTTTGGCACATTGGAGGGCTATAATGGAGATGGGGCCTACTGCTTCCGGATCCGATTTACGTCTGGCACCTTGATTGCAGAGGGATATGGAGTGCCTGGGATAGACACAGCTGGGGTGGCAGCTTCCATGGAAAATGAGCAAGGGCCTGTGGCCAGGTGCAGTCTGTCCACAGTGGGCCAGGCCGCAGGGCTTGTCTGTCAGATCTGGCAGCAGCCGGATGTGCTGACAGGGAAAAGCTTTGAGCAGGCTTCCGGGGAAACAGGCTATTTGTATCAGCTGGAGATCGGCCTTCAGGACAGCAAAGGGAATCCTGTGAGTTGGCAGGAGCGGAGGGTTTCCGTGGAGATCAAAGGAGCAGGAGTGCTGGCCGGATTGGAAAATGGCAATCTGGCAGATGTGACACCCTACAAGGAAGGCAGCCGCTCTACCTTTCGGGGAAGGCTTCTGGCCTATGTGCGCCGGAAGGGGGCAGGGGAGATTATAGTAGAGCTCTCCATGAAGGAGGATGGAAAGGTCACTTTCCTGCTCTGCAGGATACCAGACTGAAAGACCTGCCTGAGCGAATACAAAAGCTGTGGTAAAACGGCAGAAAATCCCAGAAAATCACAGGGTTGGGGTTGCGCATTGCCTCAACGTATGGTATTATGACTTTGTTCAAAGACAGGTATTTTCGCAGGATCGCTGACAGGATAACTTGATTTAAGAAGCGAAGCCGGCTGCCGGCAGAAAAGAGGGAAGACTATGACAGGTTTGTACAGGCAGATAAATGGAATAGGATTGCTGCAGCAGAGCAGGCATTCTTCCCGGAATCATCCGATTCCGTGAGCGTGGATAGTGCCGGTAAGCCGGAAAGGAAGAAACACATGGAAAGCCGCAGCTGATTCGCTGCGGCTTTTTACTCCTGACATGCAAAACGCCTGGGATTGTACTTGGCAGGGCTGTCCAGGGAACTGCCAATGAGAGAAAGGAAAAGAGGCATGAGATATCAGATCAGACATGCGCTGGTACAATACGGTGCAGATACCATACTGAAAGATGTAAATTTTGAAATCCGTGACAATGAGAAAATTGCAGTGGTGGGCAGAAACGGTTGCGGAAAGACCACACTGCTCAAGCTGATCCATGGGGATATCCAGATGAACAATCTAGATAGCGATGAAACCTGTGGCATTACCATGGCCGGAAAGCAGCAGATAGGCTTTCTGCACCAGATTAGCTTCCCACAGGGGGAAACCACTGTGAAGGAGGAAATCAAGAAGGTCTTTTCCCCCATCTTTGCCTGCGAGACCAGAATGAAAGAGATTGAGCAGGAGCTACAGGCCAGCCAGGATAAGGGGCTGCTGCACGAATATGATGAACTGCAAAAAAGGATGGAAGCCCTTCGGGGTTATACTTGGCAGCAGGATATGGAAATCATGTTCCAGAAGTTTGGCTTTGACCTGAAGGATTTAGAGCGCCCTATCGGCAGCTTCTCCGGGGGCCAGCAGACCAAGGTGGCCTTTATCAAGCTGCTGCTATCCAGGCCGGATATTATGCTGTTGGATGAGCCCACCAACCATCTGGATCTTCCCACCATAGAGTGGCTGGAGGGATATTTGAAAAGCTATGATAGGTCTGTAGTCATTGTCTCCCATGACCGTATGTTTTTGGATAGGATTATTGATGTAACCTATGAGATCGAATATCACCACATCAGACGATATCCTGGCAATTACTCCGCGTTTATGGAGCAGAAGAAGGCTGCCCTAGCCAAGCAGGAGAAGGACTATGAGGCCCAGCAAAAGGAAATCCAGCGTCTCACAGAGTGGATTGAAAAATGGAAGAACACCCCCAGCAAGGTGGCAGCTACCAGATCCAAGCGCATGGCCATTGAGCATATGGTAAAGATAGAGAAGCCCAGACGCTTTGACACCAGGGCCTTTCATGCCCTGTTTCAGCCCCGGATAGAAAGCTATACAGAGGTGGTGACAGCAAAGAAGCTGAGCATTGGCTACGATACAGAGCTGTCGAAGGTTTCTTTCACGCTGCGAAAGGGAGACAGATTGGCTATCATCGGGGAGAACGGCATCGGAAAGTCTACCCTGCTAAAAACGCTGACAGGTGCCGTGAAGTCTCTGGGAGGAATGTTCTCCTTTGGCCCCAATGTGGAATGGGGATATTTCGACCAGCAGGCGGCAGTGGCTGATCATGTGAATCCAGAGCAGACAGTGCTGGAAAATTTCTGGGAGGAATACCCAAAGCTTGTGCGGGAACAGGTCCGGGGGGCTCTGGGAAGCTTTCTCTTTTCCGGGGAAGATGTAGAGAAGAAAATGGGACAGCTCTCTGGCGGTGAGCGAGTGCGTCTGGCTCTGTGCAAGATGTTTCAGACAAGACCAAACCTATTGATCCTGGACGAGCCCACCAATCATATGGACATTGTGGGGAAGGAGGCTTTGGAGCAGATGCTGGGAGCCTTTTCCGGGACAGTGCTGTTCGTATCCCACGATCGGTATTTTATTCGTCAGATTGCCACAGGGATCCTGGAATTTGAGCAAGGGGAAGTGACCCAGTACCCCTACCCCTATGAGGAGTATCTCCACGAGAAAGAAAAGCGCCAGGCTCTTACCAGGGGGGTGGAGGCCTCTGGCGGTGGTGCCAGACAGCAGGGCAAGGGAGCAGGGGACAAGGCTGTAAGCGCCAAAAACAGTCCTACCATATCCGACGTTTTTGACAAGAAAACCTACTACAGCCCTGGGAAGATAAAATCCCGCTTGACCAGACAAAAGGAGAAATACGAGGGACAGCTTGCAGAAAGTGAGCAGCGGGTAGCGGAGCTGAAGCTTCAGATGCTGGATCCTGCCCTTGCCTCGGACTACGAGAAGCTGATGGAATTGCAGACCCAGCTGGACGCGGAGGAGCAGAATCAGGAATCTCTCCTGGAGCGGCTGGTGGAGACGGAGACTGCCCTGGAAGAGCTGGAGTAAGGAATTCTAAGGGCGATTACCATAAAACATAAAAAGAGGAAAAGGCGGAGGGACCGTTGGAGAAAAAATATTTGGACAGCAATGTATATGAGGCACTGCAAGAACGTCTGGACTACATTTTTAAAGAATTTGACAATATCTATGTCTCCTTCAGTGGCGGCAAGGACAGTGGCCTGTTGCTGCATATGCTCATGGACTATATGGAGCGAAACAAGATACGGAAACGGATCGGGGTCTTTCACCAGGACTTTGAGGCCCAGTATCAGGTGACCACAGAGTATGTAGAAAAGGTATTTGAGATGTATCTGCCCCGGATCGAAGCCTACTGGGTGTGCCTTCCCATGGCAGTGCGCACAGCGTTAAGCAGCTATGAGATGTACTGGTATCCCTGGGATGACACCATCCAGGAGAGCTGGGTGCGTCCCCTTCCCAAGAAGCCCTATGTGATCCACATGGGCAGGAACCCCTTTAGCCTTTATAAATACAAAATGCTGGAGGAGGATCTGGCGAAGCAATTTGGCAGGTGGTTTAAGCAAAAGCACGGAAACCGTAAGACGGTCTGCCTTTTGGGAATGCGGGCAGAGGAATCCCTGCGCCGCTACAGTGGCTTTCTGAACAACAAAAACGGCTATGAGGGAAGATGCTGGTTGTCCAGGCAGTTCAAGGATGTGTGGACCGCATCCCCCATGTACGATTGGAATATCTCCGATGTGTGGACGGCCTATTTCAGATTCGGCTATCCCTACAACAAGCTGTATGACCTTTACTACAAGGCAGGACTTTTGCCTACCCAGATGCGAGTGGCCTCGCCATTTAACGACTATGCGAAGGAATCCCTGAATCTATATCGGATTCTGGAGCCTCACACGTGGACGAAGCTGGTGGGGCGGGTACAGGGGGCGAATTTCACCTCCATCTACGGAAAGACCAGAGCCATGGGGTATCGAGATGTAAAACTGCCGCCGAACCATACTTGGCAGTCCTACACTTTGTTTCTCCTGGATACTTTGCCGGAGAAGCTGCAGCTAAATTACCGGAAAAAGTTTCAGACCTCCATGGACTTTTGGCACAAGACAGGAGGCGGGCTGTCGGAGGAGACAATTCAGGAGCTGATAGACCATGGTTACAAAATTGAACGAAACGGCGTATCAAACTATACATTGGACAAAAAGTCAAGAATTATCTTCAGACAGGAGATTCCAGATGATACAGACGACATCAAAAGTACAAAGGATGTGCCATCCTGGAAGCGAATGTGTTACTGCATTCTGAAGAATGATCATCTGTGTCGCTTTATGGGCTTTGGGCTCATGCGGGAGGACAAGAAACGATTGGACATCATCAAGGAGAAATACCAGAATATGGAGGGCATATAAATGGCATACAGGAGTCCGGTATACGACATCATCAGAGTACCCTTTGAAAAAATTGAACCCAACAGCTATAATCCCAACGCAGTGGCTCCCCCGGAAATGCGACTGCTTTACGACAGCATCAGAGAAGACGGCTACACAATGCCCATTGTATGCTATTATGACAAGAAACGGGATATTTACATTATTGTGGACGGCTTCCACCGCTACCGGGTGATGCGGGACTACCCGGACATCTATCGCAGGGAGGAGGGGATGCTGCCGGTGGCAGTCATTGACAAGCCCCTGGATCAGCGGATGGCCAGCACAATCCGCCACAACAGGGCCAGAGGGTCCCACGACGTAGAGCTGATGAGCAACATTGTGCGGGAGCTTCATGAAATCGGCAGAAGCGATGCCTGGATCTCCAGACACCTGGGGATGGATCCGGATGAAATCCTGCGTCTGAAACAGATTACAGGATTGACAGAGCTATTTCGAGACACGGAATTTAGCAAGGCCTGGGTGCCGGAGGAGACTGGAAAAGCAGAGTAAGACATATTGGCAGTTGTGCAAAAATAGCGAGAACATAGAAAAATACACAAGAAGACGACGGGAAACAACATAAAAGCGCCCCGGGAGGAGAAGCCTCCCCGGGGCGCTTTTATGTTGTTTCTTGCGAAGCCTAATTGCGTGCGATAAAACATTTTTGTTTGTACCATAGGTTGAATAATGTACAAAATAGACAAAAAAGGAAATGTAAATTTGTCTAAAAAAGATAAAGTGCGCAGGAAATTGATTTGTATATTGCATTTTCAAAAGCAAAGTGTTATCATGAACATACTGAAAGCGATTTCAAACTAATCGCTATATCAAAAAGGAGGGAGCGGCTATCTATGAAAGGGTCTAAAACACTAAAAAAGAAAGGCTTTTTTTACAATTTGTACAAGTACCGCACACTGACACTCATGTGTATACCGGCTATTTTATTTTTCTTACTTTTTAGCTATATGCCATTGCCAGGTATCTACGTAGCGTTCGTGAATTTTAACATGAAAGCAGGTATTTTCAAAAGTCCTTTCGTTGGTTTCA
>CANRZC010000106.1 GCA_947644185.1 uncultured Acetatifactor sp. | reverse complement strand
AGGAAATATGTCAGCAGAGGCTGACGGGTGCCCGGCGCGCGAGTAGGGGAAAGGCATTCCCCCCTACTCGATTGCAGGAGCTGGAAAGCTTATCAAGAAGGAGTCCATCATGTTCAATTTTGAAGAAGAATTAAAGAAGCTGCCCAAAGAGCCTGGGGTTTACATAATGAGGGATGACAAGGATGTAATCTTATATGTTGGCAAGGCAGTGAATCTCCACAACCGCGTGCGCTCCTATTTTCGGGAAAATATTGGCAGAGGTCCCATGATAGATAAAATGGTGTCCTTGATTGCCAGATTTGAATACATTGTGACGGATTCTGAGCTGGAAGCCCTGGTGCTGGAAAACAATCTGATCAAGGAGAATTCCCCCAAATACAATACCCTGTTAAAGGATGACAAAACATACCCCTATATCAAGGTGACGCTGGGGGAGGACTATCCCCGGGTGCAGTTCTCCAGACTGATGAAAAAGGATAAATCAAAATACTTTGGCCCCTACACTGGGGCAGCTGCAGTAAAGGATACCATTGAGCTTCTCAATAAATTGTATCGCCTCCGCACCTGCAACCGGAGTCTTCCCAGGGATATAGGTGCGGAACGGCCCTGCTTAAACTATCATATCAAGCAGTGCCTTGGGCCCTGCCAGGGGTATGTCACAAAGGAACAATATCGGGAACAGGTGGAGCAAGCCCTGGAATTCCTGAATGGAAATTATAGTCCCATTCTGAAAGAACTGGAGACAAAAATGCAAAATGCGGCAGAGGAGCTGGACTTTGAGGCCGCAGCAGGCTACCGGGACCTGTACAATAGTGTAAAGCAGGTGGCTCAGAAGCAGAAGATTACGGACAGCATAGGGGAGGACAAGGACATCATTGCCATGTACCAGGACGACAGAGAGGCTGTGGTGCAGGTGTTCTTTGTCCGGGACGGGAAGCTCATCGGCAGAGAGCACTATTATATGACAAATGTGTCAGCTGACACCAAAGGGGAGGTGCTGGAGAACTTCGTCAAACAATTCTACGCGGGAACCCCCTTTATCCCCAGAGAGCTTATGCTGCAGTACGAGATAGGAGACAGAGAGCTGATTGAAAAGTGGCTTACCGGGCGAAAGGGCGGACGGGTCTATCTGCGGGTGCCAAAGATCGGCTCCAAAGAGAAGCTGGTGGAGCTGGCCGCCCAGAACGCAAAGCATATTTTGGAGCAGGACAGAGAGCGGCTCAAGCGGGAGGAGGGCCGGACCATTGGAGCGGTAAAGGAAATTGCAAGCCTGCTGGGACTGGAGCGAATTGAGCGCATGGAGGCCTTTGACATTTCCAACATCAACGGCTTTGAAAATGTGGGCTCCATGATTGTCTTTGAAAAGGGAAAGCCAAAGCCCAGCGATTACCGGAAGTTCCGTATTAAGACCGTATCTGGCCCTGACGACTATGCCTGCATGCGGGAAGTGCTGACCAGGCGCTTCAAGCATGGCATGGAGGAGAGCAAAGAGCTGGAGGAAAAGGAGCTGGACCAGACCTATGGCAGCTTTACCAAATTTCCAGATCTGCTGATGATGGATGGCGGCAGGGGGCAGGTAAACATTGCGCTGTCCGTGCTAAAGCAGCTGGGAATACCCATTCCTGTCTGCGGCATGGTCAAGGACGACAATCATCGCACCAGGGGGCTGTACTTCAACAATGTGGAGCTGCCCATTGACACCCACTCCGAGGGCTTTAAGCTGATCACAAGGGTGCAGGACGAGGCCCACCGCTTTGCCATCGAGTATCACAGATCTCTGCGCAGCAAGGCCCAGGTAAAATCCGTGCTGGATGGAATTCCAGGCGTGGGTCCGGCCCGAAGAAAGGCGCTGATGAGAGGCTTTAAATCCATCGATGAAATCAAGAGTGCCTCTGTGGAGGAGTTGGCCAGCCTGCCAGAAATTAATCAGAGGGCGGCAGAGTCTATCTATGACTTTTTCCACAAACAGTCAGATGCAGGGGCAACTTGATTCTTTTTCGTGAGAAACTCTTCACATAATGTTTTTCTTGTGTTACAATCAAGTTAAAATGATGTAAGGAGCAAGCCATGGAAAGTGTGAGACTGACCCGCCTCATTGAGAAAATGAAATTGGAGAACCTTACGCCGGAAATAGATGTGTCGGATATTCGGCTTACGCAGCCAGAGATCAATCGTCCTGCGCTGCAGCTGACAGGCTATTTCCAGCATTTTGATGCCACCAGACTTCAGATCATTGGCTTTGTAGAGTACAGCTACATGGAAGGCCTTTCTGATGAACGGAAGCGGGAGATCTACAATGAGTTTATGGAATATGATGTGTCCGCAGTGGTGTTCTGCAGAGAGCTGAAGCCGGATCCTATTTTTATGCAGGCAGCGCTTGCCCATAGGATACCGATTTTATCCTCTAAAAAGACCACGTCCATCTTTATGGCTGAGTCTATCCGGTGGCTCAATGTAAAGCTTGCCCCCTGCATCTCTGTCCATGGGGTATTGGTAGATGTCTATGGTGAGGGGCTGCTGATTACTGGCGAGAGCGGAATCGGTAAGTCTGAGGCGGCGCTGGAGCTGATTCGGAGAGGACATCGACTGGTGACGGACGATGTGGTGGAAATCAGGAAGGTGAGTGACGACACCCTGGTAGGCTCTGCACCTGATATGCTGAAGCATTTGATTGAGCTGCGAGGCATCGGTGTGGTGGATGTGAAGGCATTGTTTGGTACCTCCTCTGTGATGGACACCCAGAATATCGATCTGGTAATTCGGCTGGAGGATTGGGACAGAGATAAAGAATACGATAGACTTGGACTAGAAGAAAATTATACGGAATATCTGGGCAATAAGGTGGTGTGCTACAATATCCCTATTCGGCCAGGCCGGAACCTGGCGGTTATCTGTGAGTCTGCCGCTGTCAACCACCGCCAGAAGAAGATGGGCTACAATGCGGCCCAGGAGCTCTACACCAGAGTACAGAATTCCTTTGCAAAAAACAGAGATGAGGACGACTGGTAGGATTTCACAGAGCAGGCAAAAAGGTGCAGGAAGAACCAAAACCTATAGAAAGGACTGTAAAACGTATGAGTAAGTATGCATTTGGAGTGGACGTAGGAGGAACAACTGTAAAACTGGGCCTGTTCGATGAGAGAGGGATACTCACAGATAAGTGGGAGATTCCCACCAACACAGAGGATCAAGGCGCAGCTATCCTGCCAGATGTGGCGAAAAGCATTCTGGACAAAATGGAAGAGAAGAGCCTGAAGGAAGAGGATGTGGCAGGAATTGGCATTGGTGTGCCAGGCCCTGTGGACAACAAGGGCTTCTTGGTAGGAGGAGCAGTGAACCTGGGTTGGGGGGCCTTTGACATACCAAAGGCACTTCAGGCATATATTAAGGTACCGGTAAAAGCAGCCAACGATGCCAATGTGGCAGCCTTTGGCGAACTGTGGCAGGGCGGTGGCAAGGGCTATGAGAATATGGTAGCCGTTACTCTGGGCACTGGCGTGGGCGGTGGCATCATCGTTGATGGCAGACTGTTGGCAGGTGCCACAGGAGCTGGAGGAGAGATAGGGCATCTCCACCTTCAGGACGGGGAGAGCGAGTCCTGCAATTGCAAGAACAAAGGATGCCTTGAGCAGTACGCCTCCGCCACAGGCATTGTGCGCCTGGCGAAGCGGCGCCTGGCAGAGGATGAGAAATCCAGCACCCTGCGGGAGGGAGAGATTACGGCAAAGGCAGTGTTCGACGCAGTGAAGGCTGGCGATGGCGTGGCCATAGAAATTGCAGAGCGCTTTGGCGAATATCTGGGCAAAGGCCTTGCCATTGTGGCGGCGGTGGTGAACCCGGAGGTATTTGTCATCGGCGGTGGCGTGTCAAAGGCGGGAGAGATTCTGCTGACCTTTGTGGAGCCGAATTTTAAGAAATATGCATTTCCCCAGTGCAGAGGGGCAAAATTCGTCCTGGCCCGCCTGGGGAACGATGCCGGTATCTATGGCGCAGCAGCTTTGGTTTTGCGCCAGAACGGATAATACCGCTCCAGGAGCGGACTTATCAGGCAGTCTATAGAAAAGGGAAGTTAATAGGAATGATCAGTGGAGCAGTGGTTGAAGCATTACAAAGATACGTGCCCCGAGACAACATCCATCTACAGGAGCCAATGGCAGGCCACACTACCTTTCGGATAGGAGGACCTGCCGACTGCTTTCTGCAATTGGAGAACGAGGAACAGCTAAGGAAAGTGCGGCGGTATCTGGGTTTGGCGGGTGTACCGTTTTTTGTACTGGGCAATGGTAGCAATCTGCTGGTGGATGACGCTGGCTACAGGGGCGTAGTCCTGCAGATAGGACAAAAGATGAGTGACATTTCCGTACAGGGATGCCATATTACCGCAAAGGCAGGGGCCACTTTAGCACAGGTGGCCCATGCCGCCATGGAGCATGGGCTGACAGGCCTGGAGTTTGCCTCTGGCATTCCCGGCACTGTGGGTGGTGGCGTAGTGATGAACGCCGGGGCCTACGGGGGAGAGATGAGCCAGGTGGTGACACAGGTCTGTGTGGTGAGCGCCGAGGGCGAATTTATGGAGCTGGACAATGACACCATGGAGTTTGGGTATCGAAACAGCGTTATTCGCCATAGCAAGTTTACGGTGACACAGGTTACCTTTCGATTAGCCCATGGCGACAGAGAGACCATTCGGGCAAGGATGGAGGAGCTGGCTACAAGGCGCAGAGAAAAGCAGCCTTTGGAGTACCCCAGCGCAGGCAGTACCTTTAAGCGGCCAGAGGGCTATTATGCAGGGAAGCTGATTATGGAGGCAGGCTTTGCCGGATACAGCATCGGTGGTGCCCGCGTTTCTGAGAAGCACTGTGGCTTTGTGATAAATGCAGGAAATGCCACTGCCCAGGATGTGCGCAGCCTTATAAGCGAGATACAAAAGCGAGTGAAAGAACAGTTTCGGGTGGAATTAGAGCCTGAGATCGTATTTTTGGGGTAAAATGAAGTTGGTGAGGGCATTATGAGATTTGTAGTAGTCACAGGAATGAGCGGCGGTGGAAAGAGCACCGCCCTGAAAATGCTGGAGGATGCAGGTTTTTACTGTGTGGACAACCTCCCAATCTCACTGGTGGAAAAATTTGCAGAGCTGATCTCCATGCCGGGCAGTGAGGTAAGCAAGGTAGCCCTAGGGCTGGATGTGCGCTCTGACCAAAACTTTGAGGATGCAACGAAAATCCTGGAAAAGTTAAAACAGTCAGGTTATAAGCTAGAGATTCTCTTTATGGACGCAGATGAGAGCGTGCTCATCAAAAGATACAAGGAGACCAGGCGCGTCCATCCTCTGGCCATGGACAAGCGTGTGGAGGAGGGCGTCAGAATTGAGCGCAAGGTACTTGAAAATATCAGGCATCATGCCGATTATGTAATTGATACGTCCAATTTGCTCACCAGGGAATTAAAGGAGGAGCTGGATCGCATTTTTGTGGGCAACAGAGGATACAACAGTCTCATGGTGACCGTGATGTCATTTGGCTTTAAGTATGGCATTCCAGCAGACGCGGACCTGGTACTGGACGTGCGCTTTCTCCCAAATCCATTTTATATCGAAGAATTGAAAAGTAAGACAGGAAATGACAGAGAGGTTCAGGAGTATGTCCTAAGCTTTGAAGAGGCGGAGGTCTTCATGGAAAAGCTCACGGACATGATACAGTTTCTGATACCAAATTATGTGAAGGAAGGGAAGAATCGTCTGGTGGTGGCCATTGGCTGTACAGGGGGCAAGCACCGCAGCGTTACCCTGGCCAATGAATTATATCAGCGAATGAAATACAAAGGGAAATATGGCATGAAGCTATATCATCGGGACATAAGCCAGCAGGGAATATAGGAGAGCATATGTCATTTTCAAGGGAAGTGAAGAAGGAGCTGGCAAAGAGAGTCAGCCCAGCCAGACATTGCCAGATAGCAGAATTGGCCGCCCTCATGCATTTTTGTGGGGATTATGGGCGAGGCGAAGCAGGATTTTTTCTAGGGTTTCAGACAGAAAATGAGGCTGTGGTCAGAAAAGGCTTTACATTGTTGAAAAAAACATATAATATAGATACGGACAGGGCATTGGAGGAACAGGAGATGCAGGGGGTTCTGGCAAAGATTGGAGGACCAGGAGAGCCTGTGAATCCGCTTTTGATTAAGAATTCCTGTTGCAAGAGAGCTTTTCTGCGGGGAGCCTTTCTGGCGGTGGGGTCTATCAGTGATCCGGCCAAGGGATATCATCTGGAATTTGACTGTGTAGAGGAGGAGAAGGCCAGGCTGCTCCAGGAGCTTATTAGAAGCTTTGAGATAGAAGCGAAAATTATTCTCCGAAAGAAATATCATGTGGTTTATCTAAAGGAAGGCTCCAGTATTGTGGATTTGCTAAATGTCTGTGAGGCTCCAGTGTCTCTGATGAACCTGGAGAATATGAGAATTTTAAAGGAAATGCGAAATTCTGTAAATCGGCGGGTGAACTGTGAGACCGCCAATATTGCCAAAACTGTGACAGCAGCGGCTAGGCAGGTGGAGGATATCGAGTATCTACGAAGGTATTATGGCTTTCAGAACCTGCCGGAACCCTTGCGCGAAATGGCAGAGATACGATTGGAATATCCAGATGCCCCTTTAAAGGAGCTGGGCGAGTATTTTCATCCGCCTCTGGGGAAATCTGGAGTAAACCATAGACTTCGCAGGCTCAGCGAGCTGGCGGAGAAAGTAAGACCATAGGTAACTTTGAAACGGAACTAGAACCAGGAGGAAGATATCATGAAAAAGAAAAATATTAGTATTAGCCTAGAGGGGGAGCACATGGCCAGAAATATTGCTATGCTGGTGCAGAAGGCCAGCAAGTATGAGAGCTCCATCTATATTCAATCCGGCGACAAAAGAGTGAATGCAAAGAGCATCATGGGCATGATGACTCTGGGAATGGACTTGAGCGATACACTGGAGGTCTCTGCGGAAGGGGCAGATGAGGACACAGCGCTGGAGGGAATCACTGGATTTCTAACCGGTGCGGAATAAGCTGAAGGCCTATGGATAAGAAATTGCTTTTTGTCTACAATCCCAAAGCTGGCAAGGCCCAGATTCGGAATAAGCTGGCTGATATTCTGGATATCTTTGCCAGAGAGGGGTATGAGATTACAATAGTGCCCACACAGAAGAGGGACGATGCAAGAGCTGCCATGGCAGGCCGCCAGAGGGATTATGACCTGATTGTGTGTAGCGGTGGCGACGGCACCCTGGACGAGGTGGTGACGGGAATGATTCAGAGTGGCTTCCGCACCCCTATTGGCTATATCCCGGCTGGGAGCACCAATGATTTCGGGGGTAGTATATCTCTGCCGAAGAACATGGTGCGGGCGGCTCAGACAGCAGTGCACGGCAGGAATTTCCAGTGTGACATCGGCACCTTCCACTACGATGATGTGGACGATGTGTTCGTATATATCGCTGCATTCGGCCTGTTCACAGATGTGTCCTATGAGACAGAGCAAGAGATGAAGAATGTGCTGGGGCACATGGCGTATCTACTGGAGGGCGTGAAGAGTTTATCGGCCATACGTCCTTTTCGGGTGAAGGTCAGTTGGGAGGGGAAGGTTCTGGAGGATGATTTCATCTTTGGCATGATAACCAATTCCCTTTCTGTGGGTGGCTTTAAGAATATTACAGGCAAAAATGTGAAGCTGGATGAC
>CANRZC010000105.1 GCA_947644185.1 uncultured Acetatifactor sp. | reverse complement strand
ATCTGTGGGATAAAAATACTTTAAATCCTCTGTCTCATCCGGCCAGCCCAATGTCTCAAAGGGCCACAGAGCAGAAGAGAACCAAGTGTCCAGCACATCCGGATCCTGTGTGAAATGGGTACAGCCGCACTTCGGACATGCCTTCGGCTCTTGTCTGTCCACTACCACATCCCCACATGCATCACAGTAGTAGGCAGGAATCCTATGCCCCCACCAGAGCTGACGGCTGATACACCAGTCACGAATGTTGTCTGTCCAGTTGAAATATGTCTTCTCCATGCGCTCTGGCACCAGGCGAATCTGGCCTTTTTTCACTGCCTCTATGGCAGGCTGAATCAGCTCCTCCATTTTTACAAACCATTGCTCTTTCACCAATGGCTCAATGGTGGTTCCACAGCGGTCATGGGTGCCTACATTGTGGGAATAGTCCTCAATCTTTACCAAAAGCCCCTTGCTTTCCAGCTCCTCCACAATAGCCTTTCTGGCCGCATACCGGTCCATGCCCGCAAACTTTCCGCCGTTTTCATTGATGGTGGCGTCATCATTCATAATGTTGATAATGGGGAGACCATGGCGTTTGCCCACCTCAAAGTCATTGGGGTCATGGGCAGGCGTAATCTTCACTACGCCAGTGCCGAACTCCCTGTCCACATAGGTGTCCGTGACCACGGGAATCACCCGGTTCATGAGAGGCAGCATGACGCTCTTTCCTATGAGATGCGTATAGCGCTCATCCTCAGGATGGATGGCCACTGCTGTATCACCCAGCATGGTCTCAGGTCTGGTGGTGGCAAAGGTCAAAAACTCAGTGTCGCTGGGTGTTCCATCCTCATTCATCACAGGATACTTAATATGCCATAGATGGCCTGCCTGCTCCTCATACTCCACCTCTGCGTCAGAGATAGAGGTATTGCAGATGGGACACCAGTTGATAATACGGGCCCCCTTGTAAATATACCCTTTCTCGTGCATCTTTACAAAGACCTCTGTTACAGCCCTGTTGCACCCCTCGTCCATGGTGAAGCGCTCTCTGTCCCAATCGCAGGAAGAGCCCATCTTTTTAAGCTGGGAGATAATACGCCCGCCGTACTCTCGCTTCCAGTCCCAGGCCCGCTCCAAAAATTTGTCTCGTCCCAGGTCATACTTGTCAATGCCCTCACTTTTTAACTTCTCGATAATTTTCACCTCTGTGGAGATAGCCGCATGATCGGTTCCAGGCTGCCAGAGGGCATTGTAGCCCTGCATCCGCTTGAAGCGGATCAGAATGTCCTGCATGGTGTTGTCCAGGGCATGTCCCATGTGCAACTGCCCTGTGATATTTGGCGGGGGAATCACAATGGTAAAGGGTGTCTTCTCATGATCCACCTCCGCATGAAAATATTTCTTATCCAACCATTTTTGATAGAGTCTGTCCTCCAACCCCTTAGGGTCATAGGTCTTTGCCAATTCCTTGCTCATAAAGTTTCTCCTTTCTTACTCCCTCTTCCCCTGCTGGTGCATCACCTATGCGCCGCACTAGCGGCATATTTCATCTGCATGGGCCTGCGCAATCGAGTAGGGGAATGCATTTCTCCACTACTCGCCGCGCGGCCCGCATGCCGCCTTAGCGGCAAACTTCCACATGCGGGCCTGCGCATAAGAAAAGCCCTCTGCTGACTTTCATCAGCAAAGGGCGTCCTCGACGCGGTACCACCTTTGTTCGCAGGGAAACACTCCACTGCCTCAGCGACTTCCTATAAAGTCCTATCCTGTAACGGGGATAACCCGTGAGACCCTACTCCTATCCCTTTCAGATCTCCAGCTCAGAAGCTACCTTCCACATTCCTTTCTTTAAGCAGCCTTTCAGCATCCTCCATCAGGCAGGATAGCCGCTCTCTCTGGTAAGAGGCCATGTGTACTCCTCTTCGTCACAGCTTTGTTCCCTCTATTTCTATGCCTACTATATTCTGTCAGCTTGATTTTGTCAAGAGCATTTCTGAAATTTCTATTCCGCTTTTATCTGGTCTGGTAAAAAAGTTCTATTCTGGCACTTTCTCTCATACCACTTTTTCGCTACACTGTCACTAACATAGCAAGGCCCAAAGGCCTAGCACAAGGAGGTATCCAAATGAATGGAAATCAAATGCAAGGAAATAGAAAAAGTTATGGTCTTTTGATCATGGGAGCTGTCCTGTTGGTGGCAGGCATCCTTTTCGCAGTGTACACATACCGTACCAGCTATCAGGAATCCATTGCCATAAGCACACAGCTCTCAGAAATCAAAACCCAGATAAAAGCCCTGGAGGAAGGTACTGCAGAAGGGGATCTGGATGCTCTGTCTGAACAGGCAGAAGCGCTGTCCGCCGAGAAACTACGGCTGGAGCGTCCCTACTCTTACAGCCTGGTGCTAGTGTTTTTTGCCATTCTGCTGGCAGCGCGCGGCATTTACAACGCAGTGGTTGGCAGACCCAAAGCCCAGGCTGATATCAGCCGTCTGGCCCAGGCAGGGCTTCTGGCGGCGCTTTGCTACATCGGCTTTGCTTTCATCAAATTTGACATTCCGGTAGGTCTGGAAAGAACCTCCTTCCACTTTGGTAATGTCTTCTGCGTGCTGGCAGCCCTATTGCTGGGCGGCTATTGGGGTGGCCTAGCCGGCGCTGTGGGTATGACCATTGGTGATCTGACCACAGGTTATGTGACCAGCGCTCCCAAAACTTTTCTGTTAAAGCTCTGCATTGGTCTCATCGTAGGACTGGTAGCCCATAGGATCTCCCATCTGAGCCTGATGAAGGATAGGAAAAAGGTAGCTATTACCGCTGTGGTAGCCTCCGCCAGTGGCATGCTCTTTAATGTGGTAGCAGACCCGGTTGTAGGCTACTTCTACAAAACTTATCTGTTGGGTGTGCCCCAGGATGTTGCATCTATGCTGGCAAAAATGGCCACTCTCACTACCGGGGTAAATGCTGTCATCGCAGTCATCGCAGCTTCGATTTTCTACCTGGCTCTGCGCCCGGCTTTGAAGAAGTCTGGGTTGTTTGTAGAAGTGTGAACGGAATGAAGAATGCCCGAAGTGCACGGGCATTCTTCCAGCCTTGCACCCTTTCACTCCTTGTTCTTGACCACAGAACTGCGTTCTGTGGTCTATGCCGCTGAAGCGGCGTTTTGGCTGTATAATGAAATTTGCAAAATGGGGGTTAGTTCAGAAACCAGATTCCTATATACCCCATGGAACACTCTAAGTCCATGTCCCGGGAGGCATTGTTATCTATGGACTTCTCCTGTCCGAATCCCCCGTAGTCCTTTCCATCTAACGCAATGTTGCCCATTGCGCATTCCAGCTGATAGTTATAGTCCTCCTCACGGCCCTCCAATGTCATTTCCACACTTCCCATAGCACATTCCACATCGGCACTGCTTCCTATTTCAGCTCGATTTACCACAAAGGCACCCATGCCTATTTCCACATCCAGCTCTTTGGTCTCTAAATCGGAAAGCTCCACGTTCCCTGCTCCCACAGAGATGTCCAATTTGGTGATTTTCGCTGTATCCTGCACAAGAATCTGTCCAGCCCCAACGTCCAGCAAAGCTTCGTCAGCCCACAAATTGTCCAAAACCAGTTCCCCGGCTCCCAATTCTATCTCCGCCTCATGAAATTGATAATTCTCTGGCACATACAGCGTAATCCTGCAGTCTCCCACATCATCCAGATATCTGCTGGTGGACTTTATATACAGCGTGTCATCTTCCACATAGCCCTGAAATTTGTAGGCATCCGTTACCTCCAGATACAGGTGATTGTCCGGCGATGCTGCTGTCTTCAAAAGACAGCCCCCTATCTCAACATCCAGATTCTTGATATCCTCCCCAGGACAGTATCTATCCACATCCCCTTCGTATACTTTGCTGCTGTGAGAATATGTTATTACATGGTCGCCGTCATCTCCGTCAAACCAAGTGCTGTACCCATTATCCACCATAGGTACATCCGGCGCTTCTGGTGCTTCCGGTGCCTCTGGCGCTTCCGGTACCTCTGGCACCTCTGGCACCTCTGGCATATCAACATCCGCGTGAAAAGAGAAATCCAGCAGTTGTAAGATCCAGTTCACTGGCCCCTTTCCATAGGAATGCAGTCCCCAGTCAGTCCCCATCCGCACTCTCCCCTTAGTGGCCTCTTCCACTGTCCTAGAAATAGTCGTTCTCCCTGCCACAGCGCCTCCCACTGTGATGAACACTGCCCCAATAATTGCAAATATGAATACTATAATTGCACAGCTCTTCATGAATCTCTTCATTGCTATCTCAACCCTTTCTGTTCTGAAACCCTATTTGCTTGCATCCCCTGCTTGCATCATCCTAGTGTTATCTGCCTGCTGTCATTATAGCCAGCTTTCTCTTGCAAAAGCGAAACAGGGCAGAAATTCCTCGAAAGATAGCAGGTGTCACGATTCCTGCCATAGCCACAGTCAGCATCAGCAGCAAAATGCCAAAGCATCCCACCAACAAGCTGGCTCCTATCATAGCTATCCCCACCCAGGGATTCACAAAGAGACAGATAATGCCTACCACCGCCATCACCACAAACACAAGCAGCAGAACGCCTGATGCCACCCCAATGCCAAGTATGGTACCAAACCATCCTATCAGGATACCGATAAGCCCCATGAGCAATCCACCCAGAAACGGGAACGCGAATATCAGCACAGTCACCAACAGCGCAATGGCCCAAACCGGCAGACCATTGGCTCTTTGTTTCTCAGGCTTCTCTCCAAACCATCCTGCAGTATCATGGCTCCATCGATACGCATCCTCATCTAAGGGGGTACCCTCCGCAGATCTCCCATATCCCTCCTCAAAAGGATTCCAGCCTGCAGACTCTGTTTTGGCACCTTCGTATCCCTGACCAGCTCTGCCGAAATTCCCTTCTGAGCGATTCTGCCCGGAGGCATCTGTTGTCTCTTCCCTCCGCTTATCCGCCTCGCTCTCTTGTTCCTCCTGGCCATACTCCATCAGCGCTCTGTCAGAGGCCTTAGCTTTCCCTGCAGGCTTTTTCCCATAGCCACTGTCCAACAGATCCCGCCTAATATTCTCTGCCACTCTGGCTGGATTTCCCAACGCCTCGATAACTGCCTGCTCATTCTCTGCTCCCGCGTCATCGAAATAGTCATTATAATACTGAATTGCCTCCTCCCGCTCGCTGGAAGCAACGCTCTGAAGCAGGCTTTCAAGCTGATTCATAAAATCCGCTCTGTTCATATCTGTACCCCCTTGTACAATCCTTCATACTTTTCAAACTCTTCCTTCAAACAACCCTGTAATTTTGTCCGCATATCTTCGCCATTCGCTCTCATATAATTGTAACTGTGCCCAGCCTCTACTGGTTACCTTATAATAGCGCCTGTTTCTGCCTGCGCATTCCATGTCATATACCTCCAGGCATTCATCCTTCTGCAGTCTGCGCAACACAGGATAAAGCGTGGATTCCGACAATTCGATAACCTGTCGAACTTCCTGGGTGATCTTATACCCGTAGGTCCCCTCTGGCTCCTTGGACACAACGGCCAGCACAATGGCATCCAAAAGCGCTGCACCTGTATTAAATACCATCCAATTTGCTCCTTATCATTTATTTCATACAATATTATATGGCATATAATATTGATTGATGTCTATACTATACGTCATATAATATCATATGTCAATATGTATTTTATTAAGAATGGCTAAAGATCCATTGACTAGTTCAGTTCGATTTTTACTCCTCTGGGGCTCAATTTTGTGGATAACTTGAACTGATTGTCATTTCCTGGAAGATCTTTTTCCAAAAAATCCACAAAATCCACAGAGTTATCCACATTTACACATCTGTCACTTTTTAAATCACATCTGTCATTTCCATTTTTCCCCATAGAAATTCTCTTTCATCCGTTTCATCTATGCAAATTCTTCTGACTCGTAACCCCTTCACAGCCACTCATTCCAAAAACGTTCCACCCGCTTTGCCACTGTATTGACTGTCACAGTCTCAAACTGTCCCCACTCCCTGGGAAAGAGTCTGCGATAAGCTGGCTGCAGAAAGCGTTCGTCCAGCAGTGCAATGATGCCCACATCCTCCGCTGTGCGAATCACCCGCCCAGCGGCCTGCAGGACCTTGTTCATGCCCGGATACCGATAGGCATAGTCAAAGCCACTCTCGCCATTTTCCTCAAAATAGGTCTTTAGAATCTCTCTTTCCGCCGAAACTTGGGGCAGTCCTGTGCCCACAATTATCACGCCTATCAAGCTGTCATATTTTAAATCAATGCCCTCGCCAAAGATCCCTCCCAAAACGCAAAAGCCAATGAGCATTCGGTCTGAGGCCCCCGCCTCTATAGCAACCGCTCCACGGAATCGGTCCAGAAAATCCTCCCGGTCCGCCTCACTCATGGATTCACTCTGCAAGATGCACTCTCTGCCCTCTCCCCCAAAGTTATCCACATATCTTTCATGGACAGTCCGCAAAAACGCATAGGAGGGACAGAATACCATGTAATTGCCATGACGGTTTTTCACAATTTCTTCAATGTATAGCGCCATATTTCCATATTCATCCGCACAGCGCCTGGTATACTTACTGGTTACATCACTTGCCACAAGCAGGGCCCGCTTTGCAGGGTGAAATACAGACTGGGCGTACACTTCATAGTCCCAGGTCTCCCCTCCCAGAAGCTTCTTATAATACTGAATGGGCAGTAAGGTTGCAGAAAACAGAATCGTACTGCGCCCTCGCCCCATGCACTTCTTCAGGTTTTCGCCTGGATTTACGCACAATAGTTTCACCAAAAAGCTGCCATCCTCCTGAAGCTGTGTGTATTTCACATAATTCTCATCCAGCAGCTCATATATGGCAAAGAAATGACTGATCTCAAAATAAAAGCTTAGGAGCATTTCCCGCACAGGCAGCTGCCCCTCCTCCTGCTCTGACAGATAATCCTCCAGCACCGCCCGCAGCCTCATAAGGCTTTCTGTAAATGTCTCTATGCTCTCCACAAGACAATAGTCCTCACACTGGCGTTTCAAGGTCAAAAGCTCTCGATTGCATTTCTCTAAATGATAGAGCAGTTTGTCTCCATAGCCCTGCCGCACCAGAACACTTCTCCTGCCATAGCCGCTGATAGTTTGTGTGCCGTTTTCACGCAGCTGAGGTTCGGTACTGATCTGGTCAATGATATCGTCTCCCTGCGACACATCTGTCAGAACTGGCAGTGTTTCAAGGGTCATTTGCCCGGAAACATCCGCTTTCTTCCCCTTTTCATGCCTTGTGTCATTTTTTGACACTACTGTCTTTTTCAATTCCCTGCGCAGTTCCATAAAATCTTCTTTCCGCAAAACTGCGCTGTACAGCTCCCTGCCCCGTTCCAGCAGATTGTGGGCTTCATCAATTAAAAACACATAATTTCCCGCCACACTCTCCCCGAAAAAGCGTTTCAGGTATACATGGGGATCGAAGAGATAGTTGTAATCACAGATAACCACATCAGCAAAAATGCTGGCATCCAGACACAATTCAAAGGGACAGACCCTATGACTCTCTGCATAGGCTGCGATAGTCTCTCGGTCAAAGCTCTCTTTGGCTACTAGCATATCGTACACTGCATCATTGATGCGGTCATAATGTCCTCTGGCATAGGGGCAATTCTCTGGATTGCACTCTGTCTCTTCCATAAAGCAAATTTTTTCTTTGGCAGTGAGCACAATGCTCTTCACCCGCAGCCCCTTTCCTCTGAGGATATCTATGGTCT
>CANRZC010000104.1 GCA_947644185.1 uncultured Acetatifactor sp. | reverse complement strand
GGCACAGGCTATGAATAGAGAGCCTATCCACGTGGAATATCTGCCAGACATTATCCTGATGCCCAATGCAGGCATAAGAGGATCTCTGTGGCAGGAAATTGAGGGGCGCAAGCGCAACAGTCCCAGCCGCATGGTTCTCCCCATCTTCTATATGGAGAATCTGGACACAGCTATGGTTCGGATGACTGGCGAATTCCGTTGGGAAATGTGCAAGCGTGTCCAGAGTGGGCGCTGGAACGATATATCAGAGCCCTCCCTGACCAGCGAATACTTTGATTATATGCAATTCTATAAGAAGAATACAGAGCTGAGCAAGGATGCAAAAGAGAAGCTGCAAAATAGCCTGACTCGGGCCAAAAACAGCTTCCGGGAAATGTTCGTAAGAGACTATATTACCTGGATTCTCTATGAGAGCAATGGCTCCGCAAGGCTCAATAAGGTAGCCCGCAGAATCCTGTTCCTGTACTGCCCACTCCCCGCTTCCATGGATGCAGGGCTGGAGTCTAACCCCATGTTCTCAGAGCTTTTGAGCCGTCAGAAGATCCTTTCTGGTCAGCGAGTTCAGAAGCTCAGTATCCTGAAGCAGAAGCTGAGAAGCACAGGTACCGCAGTCCCGGACTACCTGGAACAAGAAATTGCCTTTGCCTCAAGAAAGCTTCTTGAATAGCCTGGCGCTCCAGAATTCCATCCCCAGCTCCTCCAGGTAAAAATGTAGGATTGCCTTCCAGTTCTTGGTGGCGGTGCCCAGCATGAGATACGAAACTTCTCCTGTCAGCGCCGCCTCCACATGTCGAAACAACGCCCTGCCGATTCCTTTTGAACGGTATTCTGGTTTGATGTACAATTCCTCTACTTTAGCTGCTTCTTTAGTGTCCCTCGCACATGAAAATACGCCGGAATTAAGAAAGCATCCGCAAACAGCCATGCCAGAGGATTCCCCAGTGCCACGCCTGTAAATCCCAACAGCGGCACCAACAGGAAGCCCACAATTCCTCTTGCCACCATTTCAAACACCCCCGCCAGGATAGCAAAGGTAGGGAATCCCATGCCCTGTATCAAGAACCGGATAATGTTCACCAGCGCCAGTAGAGCATAGCAGGCTGTATTGGCAATCATAAGCATCCGCGCATTGTCAATGATACTGCTCTCGGAGGCGTCCAAAAACAGGGAGGCCAGAGATCTGCCACAGAAAATACTCACAAGCAGGGCGATGATAGAATAGCCTACCCCCAGTATAATGCAGGATTTTAGCCCCTCACCGATACGATTTAGCTTTTTTGCGCCTATATTCTGTCCACCGTAGGTAGCCATGGTAGATCCCATGGCGTCAAAGGGACAGGCCAAAAAGCCGTTGATACGTCCACCTGCGGTGACAGCTGCCACCGCATTGGAGCCCAGGGTGTTGGTGGCGCTCTGCAGTATCACACTGCCGATAGCTGTGACGGAATACTGCAGTCCCATGGGGACTCCCATACTGCACAATATCCCCATCCGATGGGTATCCGCTGCCCATTCTTCCTTCTGAATCCGTAGAATTTCAAACTTCTTCCACATGAACACCAGGCAGCACACCCCGGACACCCCCTGGGAGATCACCGTGGCCAAGGCAGCGCCCTGGACTCCCATGCGAAGATTGATGATAAAAAATAAGTCCAGCCCAACATTTAAAAAAGAAGACATCACCAGAAAAATCACTGGGGTCCTGCTGTCTCCCAGAGCGCGGATGACCCCGGAGGTCATATTGTACAGAAACGTCACTGGAATCCCTAAAAATATTACATATATGTAAGCACATGATCTGTCAATAATATTCTTTGGAGTCTGCATCCAGCTCAAAATCTGCCTTGCAAGAGCAGCCGTCAGCACTGTCAGCACTGCTGCAAAGCCAATGGACAGCCAGACGCAGTTGGCCACATATTTGCGCAGCTCCACATAGTCTTTGGCCCCAAATCTTTGCGCCACTGGAATGGAAAAGCCGCTGCACACGCCCATGCAAAATCCAATGATCAGGAAATTCACGGATCCGGTAGCGCCCACTGCCGCCAGATTGTCTGTGCCCAAAAAACGGCCTACAATCACCGTATCCACAATGCTATAGAACTGTTGAAACAAAAAGCCAAATAAAAGCGGAATCGAAAATCCTAGAATTAGCTTCATCGGACTTCCCTTCGTCATATCCTTTGTCATACCAATACCTCTCTTCTAAAGCTGCGGCGCTAAAATTGCCACAGCCTATGGTTTCCGACAAAGTATATGCTTTCTCAAAAAAAGATGCAATGTACTTTTTTGCCCGAAATTCCTTGGACTATGTACTATTTTGCATTGCAAAATCAGAACCATAGAACAGAAAATCCAGGTGACAGTTGCTCATTTATGTCCCTGGATTCTCTTGAAACATTCCTTACTCCATTTCTCACGCCAGGCTCCTCCGGCCTATGCTGCAGCCTCAGGAAGCTGCCGCCTCCCTGTGCTCCAGATACTCCTGCAGTACCTGTGCCACCTCCTCAGGCCCCAATTCCCACTGGGTCATGATATCGCTCACTGCCTCCAATTCCTTCCGTCGCTTCTCCTGATACAGTTCCTCCAGTTCCCGCTTTTCCGACTCCACTCTGGTCTGCAAAGCTTCTATCATCTCCTGCTTTGCCGCAATCTTTTCCTCAATGGTCTTGCGCTGCCCTCTTGCCATATATTGCTCCTTTCCCCAAGCTGAGCTCAGTTCTTTTCTACCAGTATATGGACAAGATCTGGAAAATATTCCCCATCAGAGACATTTTTCTGTGATATCAGAAAACTTCCTCCCACGCTAGGACAGCAAAGAGATAAAATCCTCTTTTGTCATCCCGCTTAATTGTCCGGCGTCTCCCTGTATGACTTGCTCTGACAAGGCTCTCTTACTCTCCTGCAGCTCCTGAATTTTCTCCTCTATGGTGCCCTTTGCAATCAACCGGTACACCACCACCATCTTCGTCTGTCCAATGCGGTGGGTTCGGTCTGTGGCCTGATTCTGCACTGCCAGATTCCACCAGGGATCATAGTGGATAACCACATCCGCTCCTGTCAGGTTCAGCCCCACACCTCCTGCCTTCAGGGAAATCAGGAATACCTTCGTGTCATCCCCGTTGAAGGCCTTCACCATCTGCAGGCGCTTCTCCTTTGGGGTGGCTCCTGTGATGGTGTAAAAGCTGATCTGCTCCTCCTCCAGCCTCTTTGCAATCAGCTCCAGCATAGAGGTAAACTGGGAAAACAGAAGCATCTTATGACCGCCCTCCACAGCACTCTTCACCAAATCCACGCAGGCCTCCAGCTTGGCTGACTCTCCACTGTAATCCTCGAAGCACAGGGCTGGGTCGCAGCAAATCTGTCGCAGCTTCATCAGTTCAGCCAGAATCTGGATCTTGTTCTTCTGGAATTCCTGGGCATCCTGCATGCCGATCCGCTGTTTCATATGGACTACTTGTGCGTCGTACAATTTCTGCTGTTTTGGCTCGAACTTCACATACCGGTTCTCCTCCAGCTTCTCCGGCAGATCCTTCAGCACATTTTCCTTCATTCTGCGCAGAATAAAGGGAGATGTCATTCTCTGCAGACGCTCCAATGCCCCCTGATCCTCATTTCGCACAATGGGAGCCTCAAATTCATTGCGGAATACATCATATCCGTATAAATACCCTGGGATCAGAAAATCAAATATACTCCACAGCTCGCTGAGACGATTCTCGATGGGGGTACCTGTCAGCGCATAGCGGGTTCTGCTTTTCACTGCCTTTACTGCCTTTGCTGCCGCTGTGGTATGATTCTTAATATACTGGGCCTCATCGATAATCTGATAGCTAAATTCCATATCCTGGTAGTTCTCAATGTCCCGCTTCAGCAGATCATAGGAGGTCACCAGCACATCGAATTCCCTGTAATGGGAAAGCTTCTCCCTGCGCTCCTCCTGGCTGCCAGTGATAAAGCAATAGGAAAGCTGTGGTGCGAATCCCCGTATCTCCTCGCCCCAGTTATAGACCAGAGAGGCCGGGGCTACCACCAGGGAGGTGCCCTTCCTTCCCTCCTGTTTCGAGGATAGCAAAACAGCTAACACCTGCAATGTCTTGCCCAGTCCCATATCGTCCGCCAGGATCCCCCCCAGTCCATAGGCTTCCAGCGTTCGAAGCCATCTGTAGCCATTTCGCTGATACCCCCGCATGATTTCCCTTAAAGAGGGCGGCTCCTCGAAATCCGCATCGTTCACGGTCTTGAAATTCTTCACCATCTCTCTGAAATAGCTGTCCCTGCTGCTGTATATCTCCTCGTTTTTCTCAAGCAGCTTGTCCAAATACAATGCCCGGTACAGGGGAAGCTTCACATTGCCTTTTAGCAATTCCTTCGGACTCATGCGCAAGGATTCCATCATCTCCGCCAAAGTCTGCAGAGCCCCCTCTTCCTCCAGGCTTAAGAAATCTCCGTTCTTCAGCCTGTAATATTTCTTTTTCTGGCGATAGCTTTTCAGGATATCCAAAAGCTCCTCAGGCGGTACATCCTGGGTCTGAATATTCAGGTTCAAGAGATTTTTAGACACAGAAATCCCTACACTCATCCGCACTCTGCGGCCCACATTCAGGTTGCTAAAGCGCCTGGTACACTGGACCTCCCCCACAGCCAGCAAAGCGTCCACTCCCTTGTCCAGCACCTGGTACATAAGCCCCTCATCCCCCAGACAGGACAGTTCTTTCTTCTCCTGATCCCAATAGGGGAACCACTGCCTTGCAAGAAACATCGCCTCCTCTTCCCTGGCACCCTCTCTGAAAGGCTCCAAAGGTCCATCCTTTTTTCCGTCATCTTCCACACGGAATTCCACATCGCCGTATCTGACTCCTATCCGACAGCTCATGTCTTTATTTTCCGCGTCCAGATAGAATACCAGCTCCGCCTCAGGGGGCAGGTATGCGGCGATCTCCTCTGCGTTCTCCTCCATAATGTCCACTGCCCCCTCCAATTGAGGCAGCACGGAATAATAGAACTGAGGCAGCTTGTTGCGGCCCACATGGAAGGTCAGCCCGCCCTCCTCACAGAAGCGGGCAATAATCTGGACCTTTTTCAGAAATTCCGGCTCCAGCCTGCACAATCCATTCTCACAGATATAGTAGGCTGTCCCCACGCCGTAGAAAAGCAAGGGCATCCGGCAGCTCACCGTGATCCCATGGAATTCTCTGGATAGCCCTAAATCATTCTTCCGGATTGTCATGGAGATCTTTGGGTTCTCTTCTTTTATATACAGCGTTGTCTTATTCTTTACCTCAGCATCCTTGTCCTCATATTCCAGACCATCCGTGCCCAGAAGCCTATAGAGCTCGTCCAGCCTCCAGCCGTACAGTGCCAGCTCTCCGTCCTTGGAGGCGGCCCGCCTGGAATAATTGTTGGCCTCTATCATCCTCCGCTCAAAGGCCAGCTCCTCTTTCACAATCCGGCCGATGAAATCGATCCAGCGCCTGGATTCTTCTGTAAAATTATTTTGGTTGTGATTGATGCTGGTGCTGCTGCCGTAGGAGGCCGTCTTGGAATCCTGCACATTCTGATAGAATTCAAACAGATCCTTTATGACAAACAGCTTCTTCTCCCCTATCTTAAAGGAGACCCGCAGCTCCTGGTTCTTTCGGATCACTCTGGGCATCAAAACCAGACTCTCCGCCTTTCCGATGGCGTCCGACACCACAATATTGGCACGCCTCTCATAAAAGGCCTGCATCAGCCGCATTCCCTGCCAGTCTGTGGCATCTCCCAGATTCTTATCCTGCAGATATTCCTCCACCAGTAGCAGAAGTCCTCCCAGATAGGCACAATACTCTCTCCTGTAAAATCTGCTGTAGTAATGCCGTCTGCACTCTGCGCACTGGCACTCCGCATACAGGGCACTGTTACGGTTAAACAAGATATGGATGGGAAATGTGTACTTTCCCTCCTTTCCCTCTCCTATGACCTCGCCCACAGTCTCGCTTCTCCCCTCGGCATATCCACAGTCCACATCCTTTAGCGTAATCTTCTTCTCCCGACAAAGGGCCTCTGCCTTCTGGGTGACAGCTTTGGTCAATCGCATGTCTTTTCGGATAGCCTTGCAGTCAAAATATTGATATCTGGAAAGCTCAGTGTAATCTGCTAATCTCCGCTTCTCTGCTTCAGGCTCATCCTCCGTGGCCTGTGCATTTAGGACAATGTATTCCTGTTCATTTTCTGTGTTTTCCGGGCTGATTTGTGCGGTCTCTGGGGTCTGTGGAAGATTTTTTGTCCCCCCTGAGCCCGATTTCTTCTGTCTTCTCTGCATATCCATTCTTCTTTAAAATCCTTTCCCCTGATGTGCTTTCCTGTGAACATTATAGCCTGTTTTTTTCATATGCGCAATGAATAAATCTCAGGATTCCAAAGGCTTAAAGAAGAGCAGCACCGTGGCCGTAAATCTTCCATCCTCCACCTGGCAGGAGAGGGAACCCTCATACCGCCCCACCGCCCTGCGCACACTTTTCAGTCCCCATCCATGGCGGTGCCTGTCCTCTTTCCTAGTGATAAAAATTCCTTTTCCCCCTGCTGGCGGCACCGGGCAGGGATTGCTTACCTGGATAATCAGGAAGTGGCGAATCTGTCTGATCACAAGGCGGATTTGATTCCCTGTGTCCTCCTTATCTCCTGCTGATTCTATGGCATTATCCAGCAAATTGGTGAGGATCGTACAGAAATCATCCTCGGCAATTCCTGTATTTCCAGGCAACTGTACATTGATTTCCAATTCACAGCCCCGCTCTCTGGCTAGCCTCTTTTTCTCATTGATTACCGCGTCCACAATGCCTATCCCTGTCCACTGGATTTCAGAAAGCCGCTCCATGGGATGGCTGATTCTTGCAAGATAGGCTAACAGCTCCTGGGTCTTCCCCTCCTCCGCCAGGTAGCGGATAGTCCGCAGATGATTCTCCATATCATGAAACAACATGGCATTCTCTGTCCAGATTTCCTGAAGCTGCTCATATTGCCTAGAAAGCAGCTTCGCCTTTTGCGCCTCCCGACTGTGCATTCTACGCCTCAATTCAATCACCCCTGCGCCCTCCTATCCCTCAAATACCCCTTATATATGCCGCTTCCAGAATTCCAGCAGCTGCTCCCGCAGTCCCTGATTCTTTGCCCGACTCACCGGAAGCTGTGTGCCGTCCTGCAGGGTACAGGTGTCTGCACTGATGCTCATAATCTGGGATAAGTTCACAATGCAGCCTCTGTCGATGAAGCAAAACTCTTTTTCCTCCAGCTCTCCATACACCTCCTGCAGGGTCTTTCGCACCCTGTGGCATACAGGCTTGCCGTCACTCTCTTTCAGATCCGTGACCAGTATGGCATTCTTTCCCTCATGGGTGATGTAGAGCAGATGCTTTAGGGGAATTCGTTCCAGCCGATTCTGGTTCTGAATGAGATAGCTCTCCCGCTGTTGCACCTGTATCATACTCTCGGCGTCCAACAGCGCATGCCGCAGTCTTTCTCCGCTGTCAGCCTTTGGCACATAGCGAAAAATGGACAATTCATAGGCATCCAGCACATACTCCATATGGGAGGTCAGAAAGATCACAAGCACCTCCGGCAGAAGCTTACGGGCTTTGGCTGCCAGCTCCATTCCATCCATATCCGGCATCTCAATATCCAGCACCAATAGATCAAATCTACTTCCGTCCTCTATCTCATAGAGCAGTTCCCTGGAGCCTGCAAAAGAATCCACTCTGGCAAAGACTCTGCCCTGAGTGTAACATTCCTCTACAAACGAATGCAATTTATCCAGCGAAGCCCTCTCGTCATCACACAGTCCTACTCGAATCATATGTCTTACCACCCTTTTCCACAAAAATATTATAAGGAAAATCTCCCTGGCAGGCAATCCTTTTCCTGGACTTTTCGAGGACAAAAACTGGGAATTCGAGGACAAGCTGTGTTCTATGAGCCTCATCGGAAAAACATATGATATTCTGACGCTCAT
>CANRZC010000103.1 GCA_947644185.1 uncultured Acetatifactor sp. | reverse complement strand
GCTTCGCAACTTTGCCGGCGTTACTTTTGCGTAGAACTTTCCTATAATATAAAAAAAGCACCCTCCCTCCTATGGAAAGATGCCTTCTCCATTTTACTACAACTCTGTTCTCCTATGGCTGTTGTTCTGCCGTAATGCCGTTTATCCCAGATATCTTAAGTCCCTGAGAGACCAACTTATCATCCAGGATCTCCGAGATCCACACACATCCGTCCCCCATGGCAATGCCCTGATAGTTGGCGAACATATTCCCGCAGGCTTCCGTCCACACAGCCTCCAGAAAGGCTGGATTTCGATTGTCCATGAAATCTGCCCCCAGAAAGGCTTCCTGGTCCTCATAGACCATTCCATCTACGGTGATAGGAAAAGCAATGGATTCGCACAGGCCCTGAAAATCCCCTGCCATAATCTGCCTCTTTACTTTTCTGGCAAAACGGTCCACCTCCCAGGCAGATTTCTGGGTAGCCACCGAATAGATTCCAGCATAATTTATAAGCCCCTGGGATACTTCTTCCATGTTGTCCGTGTAATCCCCCAAGTATTCTGACAAAGCCTCATCATAAAAAAATTCCGTTTTTCCCTCCTCCTGGGTGTAAGCCCGCACCATCCGGGCCGGCACATCTATGTTTGGCCCCTGTATGCCGGCGTATTCCAGAAGCACCAGGATGTCCGTCCTGCCGTCCTCATTGTAGTCCTGAAATGCCACCGACAAAACCTGCCCGAACTGCTGCCCATAGAAGACATTCTCCTGGTTCTCGCCGGGGAACACATACACCGGCTTTCCCTCTCTCAAAAGCACAAAGCGCACATCTCCGAAGCAGATCTGCCCTGCCTCATCCTTCTGGTCCCCTATTGGCGCAAAGGGTGCAAAAGTCACCTCACCCCAGCCGTCCAGCGTCACAGGAAAAGACTGCTCTGTAATCTGCTTTCCAGCTATACCCACTGGATCCGTATTCTCCCCAGTCTCCACACCGGCTTCCCGGCCTAGAGCATAGATATTATCCGTGGTCAGATTCACATAGGGAACCTCTAGCTGGTTTGCCCCTTTTAGATTGGAGTCCCTCCACTGGTTATATTCCGCGCCGTCCTTTGGGTTTACCAGATAGTAGTCTCCCTCCATGATATAGTACACCATGCCGTCCCCGTCTCTGTCAGCCTCCTCAGGAAAGGGATTTCCATCCCAATCTTTCTCATTATACCCCTTGCTCCATGCATCCACGTAGGCCACAGGCACATAGGCATCCACCTCCGGATCATACTGGCGCAGGCTGTAGGGCCAGAAATTCCCGTCTGGCCCGCCGTCGCTGGCCATGCCATGATTGTGGGAGGCTTTCTCCTCTATGATGCCATTGTCGTAATAAGTCAGCAGCGGAAACCCCAGAAGCTCCTGCCGCAGCTCTCCTGTATCGCTGTCATAAGCGTAGATAACTTCCACCATTCCTGCCATATAAGTGGTGGTATAGGAGATGATCAATTCCTCCTTTCCATCGGAATCAATGTCACAGACCGCGAATTTATTTTCGCTGATGTCAAATTCCGGCAGACCACCCGCAACCTCGCCTCCGGGAAATTTCTGGTCGAAATAGATATCCTCCAGTGCCTTGATATAGGTCTGGTACATGGCTTTCTCTTCAGGCGACAGAATCCGCTGTCCGCTGTCTGATCCGCTACCGCCCTCTGTGGTCCCTAGGCCGCTCCCTCCGGCTTCCCCTGGGCTCTGCTGCTCGCTGCCCTGCCCCTCTTCCCCGGCCAAAGTATGCTCTGTGCTGTCCAGCAGAGAGACCTTCATGTCCTCCAGTTCGGGCTTCTCCTCCGGCTCTCCCTGGCTACCGCAGCCTCCCAGCAAGGCGGCCAAAAGGCACAAAACCCCCCATTTTCTCATTGCCTTTTTCATCTACATCCTCCCTTTTGTCCTTTCCTTCTCCCAGGCAAAATCCTGCAAAGTGGTTCACAATTCCACTGTCAATCCGGCCTGCTCTCATATGGTCCATACATGGCGCTTAATTCCCTGGTGGCGTCATTTAAAAAGATCTGATAATACCTTCCGGATTCCGCTTTGATGGTATAGATACCCAGCGCATACCGCTCCGCACTTTCAAACTTCTCTCCCTCCGACAGCGGAGAGCGCTCAAAGTACCATTCCACTAACTGTATGTCCAACATCTCATTGAGATTCTCCGGTTTGTTCCACTGTATCACAGGGGAAAACCACACCGTCCGCTCTGTGGCCACTCCCATCTGCTCGATGAGATCCTGGAATCCAGCCTTTGCCCCATAGCCTCTGTCATAGTAAACCAAAGACGCATTCAACTGCTCCGGCGTGTTTCCAAAGGACACACTCCCAAAGCTGGTCATGGTAAAACAGGCCTTGTCAATCCTAGTACCGCTCCACTGGTAAAGCTCCGTCAGTGCCTCTTTGGCCCAGTAGACAAAGCGCTCAGGAAGCGCACCCCCATAGCGTGTGCCGTAATCCCATTCATCGATGGCAGGCAGCCCGTAGGATGTCTCGCAGTAGGTCAGATCCAGGGTGGGAAACACAGCCTCCGGTGACAGGTTCTCCTCCACATACCGCACCATGTGTAGCATATTTGCTCCGTCAAAACCATAATATTTTACGCTGCTTTTCCCATTCCCCTCTTTGGTAGCGCTCCTTATCAGCTTTGCCTCCTTATCCACCTCCACATTGGGGATCATGTAGCTTGGCTCAAATCGCCGCTGCTGCGGATTCCACAGATAGCAGTAATAGGGGGTATTCACTGTGCCAGTGCCGCTCTGTATACAAAAATCCTGATAGCCATCAAAATTTAGGTCCACTACCACAACTTTGCCGTCCGGCGCATCCGAAAACAATTCTCCATTTTCATCCGCCAGAAATCTGGCCACCTCACGGGCAGGCAGATCCTCTGCCGTACACAATGCTTTTGCATACAGGGGCTCCCCCTCTGGGGCATAGGAATACATCTGTCCGTTGCCGTTTTTAATATCCTCCAGCGCTCTGGTATACAACACCCGCACATCCTCTGGTCGGATAATCTGAAGAATTTCCTCCTCCCTGCCCTGTATCTGGTTTAGCTGTATCTGATGAATTTGATATGCTCCACTTCCCAGAATGGCTTCCCCGCTGATTTTCAGCGTATATTCCTCTCCGTCGTTTAAGTCGATAGATACAATTGAATTGCATTCCGCATTGCTTTCCTTTGGATCCTGTCCGTCTCCTGGACTCAGCTCTGTTTCCCCTTCTCCGTGGCTGGCATCCTGCGTTTCTTCATATCCCTTTGTGGGATTCTCCCGCTCCAGTTCCTTTCCGCTGGCTTTTCCAGTAAATGTAACCACGCTGCAAAGAGCTGTCAGCAACATCACTGCCGCCATTGCACCTGCATGTCTCCTGGGCTCTCCCACAATGACCAGCAGCCTTTCCTTTAAAAGCTTCTTTCCTCTGGACATAGCAGTGGAAAGCTTCCAGCCTCTCTGCCACACACTCCCTTTTGCACAGAAATCCAGCAGCGCTCTTCCGTAGCGAATGCGCTCATCCTGGCCTAAAAGCTCCAATGTCCTTTCATCACAGGCCAGCTCCCCATCCTGCTCAGACAGGGCGGCTGCCACCCACACAAGGGGATTGTACCAGTGAAGGCACAGACATGCTGCACGCACCACCACCCACCAATTATCACCATGTCTGTAATGCACATTCTCATGACACAATACATATGGCAGCGCATCCTGCTCTTTGGCCGCTTCTCTGCTCAAGTACACTGCAGGATGGAACATCCCAAACATGCAGGGACTGTCTACCACTGCAGATACATAAACGGGAAGCTCCTTTTTCGTTCCAGCGCGAAATTGTTTTCTGGATCTGTAAACCCGCTTCTGGTACCTTCTATTCAATAGCGCAACACCGCCAGCAGACAATATCACACCCAAAATCCAGAGATACCAGAGCACAGAGTATGCGCCGCCCTTTGCCATCCACATAGAGAGTTTTCCTTCGCTGCCATTGTCCTTTGCTGTCATATTCTCTACCCCAGAGCCTCTCCACTGGCTCTGTTCATTGCCATTTTCTGACAGCATTCCGGCAATTGGCGTATCTCCCTGGTAATCCTCCTCAGAGCTCCCGGATACCTTCTGACTCTCCAGTGGCTCCACTGCCCCTGCAGTACCTGTTTCTGTGAAATGGGTTCCTGCTAAGCTGTAAACCTGATCCATCCAACCATTCTGTCCCTTTTCAGGATCCTTATCCGTCTCCTGCCTGTCCCCACTCTCCCCAAACCGAAACAGGTTCAGTATGCTTAAGTCACTCTCCACAAAGGATATGGGCACCAAAAGCCGCACTGCCACCACCAGCCACAGCCCATACCATGCCCGCATGGCAAGCTTCCCTCGGAAAAAATATCGTATGGCAATCACAAACACTATCAATACACTTGAAGAAATGATCCAGTCAGCCATTTTGCTCTTCCTCTGCCTTATCCAAAATACGCCGTAGCTCCGAAAGCTCATCTGCAGTCAATCTCTGCTTTTTAATGAAGCTGTTCACCAGCATGCTGGCACTGCCATGGTAAACTCTTTTCAGGAAATTGTCAGTCTCCTTCTTCACAGCAGTCTCCCTCTCGATCAATGGCACATATACCCGCATGCGGCCATTGTCCTCACAGGCAAGCAATCCCTTTTCCGTCATCCGCTTCAGCATAGTCAGTGTGGTGCTTCTGCTCCAGCCCACTCGGCCTGCCATGTCTGCCACGATCCTGCTGCCCACCTTCGGGGATTCCTCCCACAGGCTTTCCATAATATTCCATTCTGCTTCGCTCAATGCTTTCATAGTATCCTCCTTGGCTGCCCTCAGCATTCCTGTGGCTATCACATCTATCATGCGGCTTTTTTCTGTATGTCTACATTGTAAACATATGGTAACACACCCTGTCTACAATGTCAACAGTTTTCCATTTAATAAGCCGCTGCCATCACAGATCCCCCCATTGGGACCCATGATGGCAGCGGCTCTTCCATCTGAAAAATATGGTTCATAGCATTAGTCATTAGGCCTTTGATAGAACCGGCCTGACAGGCTTTCCGTGCGGATCATATTTACAAAAGCGGCTGGGTCTGTCTCTCGAACCCGATTCAACACCTTGCGCACCTCATCCCTGCCTACCACAGAATACAGAATGTCGCACTCCTGTTTCATATAACAGCCCTCCCCTTTGATGAGAGTGGCGTCATGATTGGTGGTCTGCCTGATGACCTCATATACCTCGTTGGGCTTCTTTGTGACAATCAGCAAGGTCTGCTTTTGGTAACGTCTGTGCAGCGCGTGTAGCACCTGCGTGGAAGTAAATTGGAAAATGATGGAGTACAGGGCCTTTTCCCATCCAAACAGCGCGCCAGCAACCCCTAATATTACCACGTTCCCAGCAAAAATATAATTCCAGGAATCAATATCGAACTTCTCCGACAGGAATATGGCAATGAAATCTGTGCCCCCTGCTGTAGCCCCTGCCATCAGACAGATGATCATAGCCAGCGCGTTAAACAGACCACCAAATACTGCCACTAACAGCATGTCTGTGGTTACCGCATAACTGGGGATAAAGTCGGTAATCAGGCCCGATACCACAATCATCAGGCAGGAATACAATGTGAACTTCTTGCCGATGAACCGAAAGCTTACCACAATGGGAATGGCATTCAGCGTCAGGTTGATCACCGTAAAGGGTGGCTCAAAGCCCCACAGCAAATCACAGATTTCCTGTATCAGCCTGGTCAGTCCTGTGAACCCACCGGGAATCAGTCCTCCTGTGCGCACAAAGGTCTTCAGATTCACGGCCATGAGTATAGCTGCCAGCAAAATCATAATGGTCCGCTTAGTCGTATCCCACATTGCATTTTCCACTTTTGTCTTCATTTCTTTTCTTTTTTCCTCCTGATTTCATTTCCTTTATGGGAATCTCTTCCCTTCCATCTCATATCCTGCGCAGGCTATGCCTCTTTAGTCCTTTACTGACGAAAGTAAAGCTTTCCTGGGTCTGCGAAGCACCATAAGCCCCACAAACATTAGCAAGCTTATGATGGTCACCCCAATTCCGGCTCCCAGGCCCTCTGGTACATACTGCATCTCAAACTGATACTCCCCCGGTGCCAGGTCAAAAGCCATCAGGCAGCCGCCGAACAGCTCCCCTTCTGCCTCCTCCCCATTCACAAGCACTCGCCAGCCTGCCTCATAGGGCACGGATAGAATCAGTCTCCCCGCTTTCTCCATAGCAATACTACCTGTCAGAGTGTCATTGTCCCACACCACATGCTCCATATGCTGTTTTGCCAAAAGGGCCAGTACCTGTGTCAGCACTGCCTCATCCATATAAAACACATCTGCCTGGATCTTTGGGGATTCATCCTCCTGGTCGCCGTTGGTCAGGGTGATGGTCTGATCCTTCTCCAAATATCCCAAATAAAGGATGGAGCCTTTTTTCAGATCCTGGAACTTCTCCTCTCCTGTACTGCCTCCAATGCAGTCCACCTTCCCTGTTCCAGAAGCAGTGAGAATCCCATAGTAATAGCCGCCCTTCTGGGCTGTAAATTCCACATTGTCTCCTCGGCTCTCACTTTCTACCTGCTGAAATAAAATCCCCTCTATGCCTAGCTCCTTCACCATTCGATTTTGAAGCTTCAGCCCTTGATTTTCGTAGCCCTCCGGCAAGTCAAAGCCAGTGGGTGCCACATAGCCAAAAGGCAGCACAGCGTTGCACTGATAGAGATAGATATCCCCACTCTGTGCAAGCAAGGTGTAGAGACCGTTCTCGTAATCCGCCGACTCCCCGAACATGTAGTGCACATTCAGCATGGCGGAAGTAAGGGCTGTGGCGCCGTCAAAGCCGTAGTACACTTTGCTGTGACGCATCCCAAGTCTTTTATACAGATCCATCACCTGGGAATTCAGTGTGGAAGAAAATACGCTGGCCGTGGGGTAGCCAGTAAGCGTACCGTCATTTTTCGTCTTCCTGGTAAATTTCTCCACCCGATAGATGCCCTCTTCCCGTGTCTGTGTGTCCTCATACAGCGCCCTATAGTCCTCCTGCTGCCCCAGGTAAGCGCTACGGCTCACTGTGCCCACGCTAGTGGCATAAGTATTGAGAATACATTCCGCCACTACCATTGTCAGGCCCATCACTGCCAGCCCCTTGTGCAGCGCCTGGTCATCCCTCGTCCGATACAGGTACAGCAATATGGCATACACGCTGACAAAGCCCAGTGTAAGAAGCTTCACACCCCATTCAAAGTCCTCGTGATCCACAAACTTCTCGCAGAACAAAAAGAATCCCACTGCCCACAGATAGCCGTAGAGAATCTGCTGCCCATCGGTCTCCCTGACCCGCCTGAAAGCATCGTAACACATGGTCAGCACTAGGAAAATATAGAGAAAGGACTGCCTGGCCGGCAAAGAGTCTGGGTAATTTAATCCGTGCCAGAGAAAGTCCAGCATATTGGTGCCAAAGCTTAGGAGCAGAAAGCCAGCCAGCGCCATACGACAGAATTTCTCTCGGATCGAAATATGCCGGTTCATTAAGTACAGGGGAACAAAAAGCAGCACTGCACTTCCACAGTAAATATTGGGCCAATGGTCCAGCCCCCGCTCTGTGTAGACGCACATGCAATGTCTGGCCAGCATGTCCAAAACAGAGAAATAGGACTCTATCTTCTCCGGGAAATCCATATCCCCAAAGTCAGTCTGCAAGATGGCACACACCTCAGGTATCAGCAGCACCGCAGCCATTCCCCCTGCCAGCAGGGAATACAAGGCAAAATGCGGAATATTCTTCTTCCATATGTCCCGAAGGCCCTTTCTCTCCATCACAAGAAGCAATAGAAAGTACAGCACCAGAAAGATGCAGATCATTATAGAAATATAGTAATTGGTGTAAATGGATATGGCAAGTGTGATACAGTACAATCCACAGCGGCCATCCTTCACCAGTCTCTCCAGTCCCAACACAATCAAGGGTTACCACACAGACCGTCCGGTAGTAGACGCTTATGATATTGTAGTG
>CANRZC010000102.1 GCA_947644185.1 uncultured Acetatifactor sp. | reverse complement strand
AATCTCTACGTATTTCCATATAACACCGGCGGCTGTATCACAAATGATCAAAGAGGTGGAAGCGGTATGCAGCATCGTGATAAGAGGTATTAACGATTCTGAATGCTTAAATCTAAAAAACAAATATGACTTTTATATTTATAGAGCAAAATGTAAAAAAATGGAATTTGAAGCAGAAGGGATCAGCTATAGATTGCACGGAAAAGGATGCATGGCTTTTCATGAATCTAAACTCCTAAAATACCCAACGGTAAAACCGAATTTGGTATAAATGTTTATAATATAAACATGATATAGTGCTCTTATTATCTATTTTTACTAATTTGCAAAATTTGCAAAAAAATAGTTGCAATTTTTGCAATGACCCTTTATAATACTAAATGTGCTACGGGGTGTGGCTCAGCTTGGTTAGAGCGCCGTCTTAGGGAGGCGGAGGTCGCGAGTTCGAATCCCGCCACTCCGATACATTGTGCAATGCCAAATCTTCGGTACTCCAAAGGTTTGGCATTTTCTTTTTCTATAGAATCAGCCACATATAGATATCAGACATGGAGGTAGAGAGGAATATATGCCAATGAATGGAAAGGCAAAAAGGGAGACCATGCAAAATAATACACCTGAGAGGGAGTACTTAAAAAGGGAGAATGCAGCCAGGAAAATACCGAAGAGACCAGCTCCAGGGAAGGGCAAGTGTCCGGTAGCTTCCAAATGCGGTGGCTGTCAGTGGATAGAGAAAGGCTATGAGGAGCAGTTGGCGGCAAAAGCAGCGAAGTTTCGCAGATTGATGGAGCCATACTGCAGGCCAGAGCCCATTATCGGCATGGATCAGCCAGCTCATTATCGCAATAAAGTGCATGCCGTCTTTGGGGAGGATAGGCAGCACAATGCTATTTCTGGTATTTATGAAGAAAAGAGCCATCGCATCGTGCCTGTGGACAGCTGTCTGATAGAGAATCAGAAGGCAGATGCAATTATTGTGTCCATACGGGGACTACTTAAGTCCTTCAAGATACGCCCTTATGATGAGGACACGGGTCGGGGGCTGCTGCGCCATGTGTTGGTTCGGGTGGGACATGCTACAGGGCAGATTATGGTGGTGCTAGTGCTGGGGTACCCCATGATGCCCTCCAAAAATAATTTTGTGAAAGCCCTGTTAAAGCTTCATCCTGAGATCACCACTATGGTCATCAATGTGAATGATAAGAATACCAGTATGATTCTGGGGGACAGGGAGCAGGTGATATACGGAAAAGGCTATATCGAGGATGAACTTTGTGGCATGACTTTTCGAATTTCTCCAAAGTCCTTCTACCAAGTAAATCCGGTGCAAACCCAGAAGCTGTACGAGAAAGCAATGGAATACGCCCAATTGACAGGAAGGGAAACAGTGATGGACGCCTATTGCGGCACAGGGACTATTGGGATGATTGCCAGCAGACAGGCTGATAAGGTGTTGGGAGTAGAACTGAATAAGGATGCTGTTCGGGATGCCATCGCCAACGCAAAGTGCAATGGAATCCAAAATGTCCGGTTTTATCAAAAGGATGCAGGTGCATTTTTGCTGGAGATGGCGGATGCAGGAGCACATCTGGATGTGTTGCTGATGGATCCGCCCAGGAGCGGCAGCAGTGAGGCATTTTTAAACGCGGCGGCGAAAATCAGGCCAAAGCGAATTGTATACATTTCCTGTAATCCAGATACCCTGGTGGTGGATTTAGGGCTTTTGGTGAAAAAGGGATATAAGACGCTAAAATGTGTGGCAGTGGATATGTTTCCATATACAGATGCCATAGAGGCTGTAGTTGTGCTTTCCCTGTGAAGGCATTGAAAAAGTCATCGGCCGAAGCGGAGGAGTGTAGAGATGAAAAGAATATTGCTGATTGCCACAGGCGGTACTATTGCCTCGGGATATACCCAGGAGGGGCTGGCACCGAAGATAGCAGCGGAGGAGCTGCTGCAGTATGTGGAGGGATATCAGGCATTTAGCCAGGTGGATGTGGTGCAGCCTTTTGGCCTTGACAGCACGAATATATATGGAAAACATTGGCTTGCGCTGACAGAGTTGATCCAGCGCCACTACGAGGAGTATGACGGGTTTGTCATCTGCCATGGTACAGATACTATGGCATTCACGGCAGCAGCCCTGTCCTATCTGATCCAAAACAGCAGAAAGCCAGTGGTGATTACTGGTGCCCAGAAGCCTATCGATTTGCCAGTGACAGATGCCAGAACCAATTTGCTGGACAGCTTGCGCTTTGCCGCTGAGGAGAGAGCTTATGGTGTGAACATTGTATTTGGCGGCAATGTGATAGCCGGTACCAGAGCCAAAAAGGAGCGGTCAAAGAGCTACAATGCCTTCTCCAGTATTAATTATCCCAGCATAGCTGCCATACGGGACGGCAGAGTGGTGTTCTTTATTGAGGACAAGGATAGAATGACTGGCCAGGTGACCTTTTATCATGCATTAAATGAGCGGATTCTATTGCTGAAGCTCATGCCAGGCATGGACGGAATGGTGCTGGACAAGCTTTTTCCCTATTATGATGGGGTAATTATCGAGGCCTTTGGAGTGGGTGGGTTCCCGGACTACGGGCAGACCCCCTTTTATCCGGAAATCAGGCGCTGGATTGACGCTGGAAAGTTGGTCATGATGGCTACACAGGTGACCCATGAGGGCAGTGACATGGAGGTCTATCAGGTGGGAAAAGCCATCAAGGAAGAGTTTCATCTGATGGAAACCTATGACATGACACTGGAGGCCACGGTGACAAAGGTTATGTGGGTGCTGGGACAGACAAAGGAACCAGAGCAGTTTCGTAAGCTGTTTTATGAGACCATCAACCATGATATTTTGCTGAAAGAAATATAGTTTAGAAAAGGAAACGAGAATCCGTATGAAGAAACCATTCATAATTCTCCTGCTGCTTTGCTGTCTCCTGGCATGTAGCTGTGGCAGACAGCAGGAGGCAGAGTCTGTGAGGATAGGCTCTCTGAAAGGTCCTACTTCTCTGGGCATTTTATTTCTTATGGAAGAGGCAGAACAGAACCCACAAGGGTACCCCTATGAATTTCAGATAGCCACAGGAGCGGACGAATTATTGCCGTTGGTGGTGAAGGGAGAGCTTGATATAGCATTGGTTCCCAGCAACGTAGCAGCAGCCCTCTACCAGAAGACAGAGGGTGGTGTTACCGTCATTGACATCAACACCTTGGGGGTACTGTATCTGATAACAGGTGATCCTGATATCGCAGAAGTGGAGGACTTAAGGGACAAAAGGATTTATCTCACTGGAAAAGGCACTATCCCGGATGCCTCTCTGCATTACATTTTGCAGCACAGCGGCTTGCAGGAAGGTGACTACACATTAGAATACAAATCAGAGCCCACAGAGGTGGCTGCCATTCTGGCGCAGGAGTCCTCTGCCATTGGCCTGCTGCCCCAGCCCTTTGCCACAGCGGCTTTGATGCAGAATGAGAAGCTGCACATTGCTTTGGATATGGGCGCAGTGTGGGAAAGCTGTCAGGGAGAGGACGAGAGCGCTATGGTCACAGGCGTCACCATTGTGAGGAATGCTTTCCTTTTGGAGCATGGAGAGATGGTGGAGACCTTCCTGGAGCAGCATCAGTCCAGCGTGGCTGCTATCCATGAGAAGCCGGAGGTGGGTGCAGCTCTTGCTGTGGAGGCCGGTATTGTGGCAAAGGAGGCAGTGGCAAAGGAGGCTATCCCAAAGTGCAATCTGGTCTGTATCACTGGGGAGGAGATGAAAGGGATGTTGTCCTCCTATCTGGAGGTATTGGCCCAATTCAATGAAGAGCTGGTGGGAGGGAGACTGCCGGAGGAGGATTTCTATTATTAAAAGGTATGGAAAATGGATCATTGTGGCAGGATGGCTTGTAGTCTGGCAATGCCTTGCCCTGTTAGTAGACAACAAAATATTGCTTGCCACGCCCTTAGAAACGGCCGTAGAGATGGTGGCTTTGCTTGGCAAGGGTAGCTTTTATGTGACCATAGGGAAAAGCTTGATCCGCATTGGGGTTGGCTTCGGGGCAGGCGTTTTGGGGGCAATTTTTTTGGCTGCCTGTAGTTTTCGCGTTCCTTTGGCAGAAGAAATCCTGGCTCCAGTTATGACACTGGCGAAAGCAGTTCCTGTAGCCACCTTTGCAGTGCTTCTCCTTATCTGGTGGGGATCTTCCTTTCTGGCAGTGGCAGTCAGCTCTCTGGTGGTATTGCCAAACCTGTATATCAGTATTTTGGAGGGCCTGAAAAGTACGGATCCACGGATGCTGGAGATGGCCCAGGTGTTTCGACTGCCTCTCTGGAACCGCTTTTTCTACATCTATCGCCCGGCGCTGAAGCCCTTTGTATACAGCAGCATGAAGCTTTCCCTGGGTATGTGCTGGAAGTCCGGTGTTGCGGCAGAAGTCATCGGTACGCCAGAATTCTCTATTGGGGAGCAGCTTTATCTGTCAAAGCTTTATCTGGATACAGCAGGTATTTTTGCATGGACTGCTGTTGTCATCTTGCTCAGCGTGATTTTCCAGCATATGATTCTAAGGCTTTTGGACTGTTTCCTTGCATGGGAGCCTGCCTGTAAGGAGCAGAGAACCCCCAGGAAAAAGAGAGAAAGCTTACCGGATGATGACTTGACCATAAGCTTGCAGAGTGTTACAAAGGCTTATCATGGTCAGGCTGTTTTGGAGAATTTCAGCGCAGTGTACACACAGGGGCAGTGGTATTACTTGACCAGCCCTTCTGGCAGCGGCAAGACTACGCTCCTACATCTCCTGGCAGCATTGATTTCGCCGGATACTGGCCAGGTAATCACACCCTCCTCCTGCAGTATGGTCTTTCAGGAGGACAGACTCTGCCAGGACTACAGTGCAGTTAAAAACGTAGAAATGATCACAGGAAGCAGAGAACGGGCGCAGAAAGCACTTTGCCTGTTGCTGGACAAGGAGGCGCTGGAGAAACCTTGCCGTGAACTCAGCGGCGGCATGAAGCGCAGAGTGGCTTTGGTCCGTGCCATGGAGGCAGAATCGAAATACATTCTACTGGATGAGCCTTTTGCTGGCATGGACCTGAAAACCTGTGAGCTGGCGGAGCAGTATATCCGTCAAAAACAAAACGGCAGGACGATTATTATGGCCACACATATTAGGATGCCTGGGGCATGTGGCCCATGTCCAAATACTGTGCCTTCATAGTAATTTAAGAAAATAAATCCCAAAAACATTTGTATTTTAAGTTCCTGTATGATATAATCGTTTAATGACTGTGAGTGCGTCTGCTGCGTAGGCGGAAAGAAGGATGCAGGCGATTGAAGGAGGAAATGTAGAAAATGAGTTTACAGGTAGAGAAATTAGAGAACAACATGGCAAAGCTGACGATTGAAGTGCCTGCGGAGGAGCTGGAGAAAGCCATCGAAGGCGCATATCAAAAGAATAAGAAACGAATCAGCATTCCGGGTTTCCGCAAGGGAAAAGCCCCTCGCAAGATGATTGAGCAGATGTACGGCAAGGAGATTTTTTATGAGGATGCTGCCAATGCATTGATCCCTGATGCTTACGAGAAAGCCTATGATGAGTGCCAGGAGGAGATCGTGTCCAGCCCGAAGATCGACGTAGAGCAGCTGGAGGCAGGAAAGCCCTTTATTTTTACAGCGGTAGTGGCGCTGAAGCCTCAGGTAGAGCTGGGACAGTACAAGGGCATCAAGGTGGACAAGGCTGATTTGGAAGTGACGCAGGAAGAGATCACTGCGGAAATTGACAGAGAGAGAGATAAGAATTCCAGAACCGTGGATGTTACGGACAGGCCTGTAAAGGATGGGGATATCGCAACGATTGATTTTGAAGGCTTTGTGGATGGCGTGGCCTTTGAAGGCGGCAAGGGAAGTGACTACCCTCTGACCATTGGCTCCCATGCGTTTATCCCTGGCTTTGAGGAAGAACTGATCGGCGCCCAGGTGGGAGAAGAGACAGATGTAAACGTGACTTTCCCTGAGGACTATCAGGCAGAGGAGCTGGCAGGCAAGGCGGCAGTGTTCAAATGTACTGTCAAGAGACTGCAGGAGAAGCAGAGTCCTGCACTTGATGATGACTTTGTGGGCGAGGTGTCTGAGGAGAGCGATACTGTAGAGGAATATAAGGAAGAAATCAGAAAGAAGCTGGAGAAGCGCAAGGCGGATGAGGCGAAAGCTGTGAAAGAGGATGCTGTCATTGATGGTATCATTGCTGACGCGAAAATGGAGATCCCCGAGGCTATGATTGAGACCCAGCAGAGACAGATGGTCCAGGATTATGCCCAGAGGATGCAGTCTCAGGGCATTAGCATGGAGCAGTATATGCAGTTTACAGGTATGACCAATGAAATGTTGCTTGAGCAGGTGAAGCCTCAGGTCATCAAGAAGATTCAGTCCAGACTGGTGCTGGAGGCAGTGGCAGCCGCAGAGGATATCCAGGTTACTGATGAGGAGATCAATGAGGAGCTAAAGACCATGGGTGAGGCCTATCAGATGGAGCCTGAGAAAGTAGAAGAGCTCCTGGGTGAGAATGGCAGACAGCAGGTCATGGATGACATTCGTGTCAGAAAGGCTGCGGACTTTGTGGTGGAGAACGCGGAAGAGAACTAAGCAAGAATTTCAGCAGAGCATTTCAATTAGAAAGACAGGATGCAAGGAGGTTTTAGAATGAGTTTAGTGCCTTATGTTGTTGAACAGACCAGCAGAGGTGAGCGGTCTTATGATATTTATTCCAGGTTGCTGAAGGATAGGATCATTATGCTGGGGGAAGAGGTGAACGAGACCTCTGCCAGTATTGTAGTAGCCCAGCTTCTGTTCCTGGAGGCTGAGGATCCTGAGAAGGATATCCATCTGTATATCAACAGTCCAGGAGGCGTCATCACGGCAGGTATGGCTATTTATGATACCATGCACTATATCAAGTGCGATGTGTCTACTGTGTGTATCGGCATGGCTGCCAGTATGGGCTCGTTCCTGCTTGCTGGCGGTGCAAAGGGAAAAAGGTTTGCACTTCCCAATGCGGAAATTATGATCCATCAGCCTGCAGGGGGAACCCAGGGACAGGCTACAGAAATCGATATCGCTGCAAGGCATATCTTAAAGACAAGGGAAAAGCTGAACCATATCCTTGCGGAGAATACAGGCAGGGACTATGAGACCATATGCTCTGATACTGAGCGCGATAATTGGATGAGTGCTGAGGAGGCAAAAGCCTACGGTATTGTGGACATGGTTATCAGCTCCCATGCGGCTCAGGAGAATAAATAAGTCTTTGTGTATTGTGAAACCAATTGGTAGGAGAAAAGAATGGCTGGAAAAATGATCGGAAACGATATCAGATGCTCCTTCTGTAACAAGACCCAGAATCAGGTTCGCAAATTGATTGCAGGGCCGGCTGGCGTCTATATCTGTGATGACTGTGTGGACATCTGTGCGGATATTCTGGAGGAGGAGCTGCAGGAAGAGGAAGAGGAGGAGTCAGTTCGTCCTGACATTAATCTTCTGAAGCCAGTGGAGATTAAGAAATTTCTGGATGAATATGTGGTAGGCCAGGAGGAGGCTAAAAAAGTCCTCTCCGTGGCTGTGTACAATCATTACAAGAGAGTGACAGCGCCCAGGGATCTGGATGATGTGGAACTGCAGAAGAGTAATATCATTATGGTAGGCCCGACAGGCTCAGGCAAGACCTATCTGGCGCAGACATTGGCAAAGATTATCAATGTACCTTTTGCCATTGCAGATGCTACCACCTTGACTGAGGCTGGATATGTAGGCGAGGATGTGGAGAACATTCTGCTGAAGCTGATTCTGGCAGCGGACTATGATGTGGAGCGCGCTCAGTTTGGGATTATCTACATCGATGAGATTGATAAAATTACCAAAAAGGGTGAGAATGTTTCCATCACTCGTGATGTATCGGGTGAAGGTGTCCAGCAGGCCTTGTTGAAGATTGTGGAGGGAACCGTGGCTAACGTACCGCCCCAGGGCGGTAGAAAGCATCCTCATCAGGAGCTGATTTCCATCGATACTTCCAATATCCTATTTATCTGTGGCGGTGCTTTTGACGGCCTAGAGAAGATTG
>CANRZC010000101.1 GCA_947644185.1 uncultured Acetatifactor sp. | reverse complement strand
TGGAAAAATAGATAAAAAATGTCGCAGAGGATCGCACTTTGCGACATTTTTTTCTTTTTGTATGACTACAACATAATCGCCAGCAATGCATTCTAAGTATATATGCTACGTTAGCATATTCATTTCTTGGTGTCAAGTGACATTTCAACCCTAAAAAACGCAAAAAAATTGAATAAATTGATGAAATCTCTTTAGTGACACACTAGTCAAAATACTTAACTATTTTGTAAACTCTAGGTAGGACTCTATACAGTCCAGAAAAGGAGTTGCCCCTATGGGAGTCATGCTTCTATCACAAAAGAGGAGGTGCGGCCACAATGGCAAGAGGAGAGAATGTATTTTACAGAAAAGACGGGAGATATGAGGCCCGCTATATCAAAGGAAGGAGGACAGACGGAAAACCGCTCTACGGCTTCTGTTATGGCAGAACATATGAAGAGGCGAAAAGAAAGGCTGACCAAGCTAGGGAGAACATGGGGCTGGAAAAAAAGAACTACAAGCAGCAAGGGGATGTATCCTACTTCTGCGACAGCTGGCTGCTTGCCAACAGCTCTCGGCTAAAACCATCTAGCTGTGCTAAATACCAGGCGGACATCGAGAACCATATCAAGCCTTTTTTCGGAGACAAACTGCCCTGTGAGATTCTGCCGGAAGCAATTGACGCCTTCACGCAGATGCTGCTGACAGATAAAAAGCTGGCGCCAAAGACCGTGCGGAGCATATTAACCCTGTTGCATTCTCTTCTCGCTTACATGAAAAAAAGAGCGGGAGAAAAGTTGGCAGACTTGGAAATCACATATCCAAAAAACTATCGCAAGGAGACTCGGATTTTGGATGAAAAGGAAGAGGCCACTTTGGTACAATATCTAGCACAGGATATGGATTCCTGTAAGTTCGGGATCTATCTGGCACTGCGCACTGGTATGCGCATTGGTGAAGTCTGCGCCCTGCGGTGGTGCGACATTTCCTTTGACACAGCTACCATTTCGGTGTGTCACACTGCCCAGCGGCTCCCGCGAAATCCCTGGTATCCCATGCAGGATATGACCGAATTGGTCAACAGGGAGGAGATGGTTTCGGTCTCAGAGAATTCCCAAAACATGTCTATAGTACCTGATGCTGGGACTATTGAAAGCACAGACACAGCAACCAGCACCATGACCAGTGAGGATGAGAAAAAGCCATTGACTGATACAGTCTCAAAAGAGGATTTTCGTACCTCTATGGTAGTGGGAAGTCCGAAAAGTGAGAGCTCAGTGCGCATCATTCCCTTGATGACAGACATTGCCGCTCTCTGCAAGAAATTTTCGCCGGAGAATCCGAAGGCATTTCTCCTTACAGGTACCGAGAAATGCATGGACCCTAGAAAGCTCCAGCGCCATCTGAAAAAATTCCTGGAGAAATGTGACATTGAGGAAGTGCACTTCCACACCTTGCGGCATACCTTTGCCACCCGCTGTGTGGAAGCAGGCTTTGATGTAAAAACCTTAAGCGAGATTTTAGGACATTCCAATATCAGCATCACAATGAATTTGTATGTGCACCCCAATCTAGATTTAAAGCGCGAAAATATGAATCGGCTTAAGCCATTGATACCATTGGAAATGTGAAAAGTCTTTTTTCTGGTCAGCAGTCGGAAGACTAGTCAATTTCGCAGTCAATCATAAATGCTTTCATTTCTTCGGGCAAGTCTATCGTGCAAATTTTCTTATTTTTCCCTCAATGTCGCAGAGTGCGATCCTTTGCGTCATTTTAGAGGGATTTCTTTTGCCCAGAATGTAGATAGCGAAGGTGGGGATATATTTGGGTGGGATTCAGATAGGATACAGAGTTGGAAGGCTGACTGTGAAGGAAGCTACCCGGCAGCGCAGGGGAGGTTACATCCTCTGGAAATGTAGCTGTGACTGTGGGGGAGAGATTATCCTGGATACTCGTTGCCTGAGAAGAGGCACTGTCAGAGACTGTGGATGTACCTCCGTGGTGGCTCCAGGACAGCGAGATATAGCGGGCAGACGCTTTGGAAGGCTCGTTGCCATACATCCTACCAAAGAGCGAAGTGCCAGGGGGAGCGTTCTATGGCTGTGCCGCTGTAATTGCGGTAATGAAATCCTGGCTGAGGCGGCACAGCTTATCTCCGGGAACCGGAAAAGCTGTGGGTGCTTGAGCCACCCGCCCAGGAAGGATTTGATAGGGAAGCGCTTTGGTATGTTGACAGTGATGGAATATGCTGGCAAGGAGGCTGGAATGCATAGATGGAGGTGCCTTTGTGACTGCGGTAAAGAGACTGTGGTGGGACAGACCCTGCTCCAGACAGGCAAAACCAAAAGCTGCGGTTGCCTGCAGGCAACTACCTATCGGAGCAATTTACAACTGACAGAGGGCACTTCTGTCACTAGGCTAAAGGCATCCAAAAGCGGACGCCTGATCAAATCTAACACTAGCGGATACAATGGCGTCTATTACAACAAAAAAACGAAATTGTGGGTGGCCCAGATTACATTTCAGAAAAAAACTAAATATCTGGGCTCCTTTGTACGCCTGGAGGATGCTGTCATAGCCAGGCGCCAGGGTGAGCGTATTTATGATGCTTTTTTGCAGCAGATAGAAGCAGAAAATGGTCCTGGGATAGAGAGGAATGGAACTGGACAGGCAACAGGTTGAAAGGAGTCTCGCTGGATATGAATTTAGAAGACGAAAGGATAATAGAATTTGAACTGCTGGGGGGATTTGCCTGCAGCCACTGGGAAGAGGCCAAAGCCAGAAACCATGGGATTATCGCTGGGGCAGGCAAAAAGGTACTGTCTTTTTTACAGTACCTTATCGTGCACCATACCAGACATATTTCCGCAGATGAGCTCATCGGGCAGTTCTGGACGGAAAAAAACAGCGCTGATCCTGCGAATTCCCTGAAAAACATGGTATTTAAGACTAGGAACCTATTAAAGCAACTATTTCCAGATCAGGAAAATCTGCTGATAACCCAGCAGGGAGGCTATGCGTGGAATGGGGCTGTGGAAATCCGGGTAGATGTAGAGGTATTTGCCGATCTATGTCTGAAAGCCAGAAAGCAGTCAGGAGAGGATTACATAGCAACGCTTCGCAGAGCAGCCTCCCTCTACAAGGGAGATTTCCTCTCTGGGAATGAAGACGAATGGGTAGTGCCGCAGCGGCGCTATTATCAGACACTGTACTTGGATATCTGTAAATTGCTTCTGCCGCTGCTGCAGGAAAGAGAACAGTGGACTGAGATCATAAGCATCTGTGAGCAGGCTACCGCTGTGGACTTTAGCGTGGATGTCTTTGCTGCCTACCAGATGCAGGCATTGATCTCTATGGGACACCCGGAGCGGGCCATGGATGTGTACGAGACCTTTCGAAAGGCTCTGTGGGAGGAGTTTGAGATAGAGCCCACAGGCCAGGTGGAGCAGACCTATTTATTGGCCAGGGGAATGTGCCAGAAGCATCTGTGTGATCAGGACATTCTCAAGCTGGTGGCAGAGGGTGGAGAGGTGGATGACCATGCTTTCCTGTGTACGTTTTCCGTATTTCAAAATATTGTGGCCCTGGAGCGGCGGCACCTGGAGCGTTCCGGCCATAGCTCTTCCATTGTCTTTGTGGGCTTGGGCCATGGGGCAGTTCCCACCACAGACGCCAGGCGGCTGGAGCGGGTGCTCTTAGAAGGCCTGCGAACAGCGGATCCGGTAGCCAGGCTAGATGCTACCTCTTATATTCTCTTATTAACAGGGGCCAACGTGGAGAGTGCCCAGACCGCTATAGGCCGGATTGACCGTATGTTCCACAGGACTTATACCCATTCTAAGGCTGACATTTCCTATAAAGTATTTGCTCTACAGGCTCCGAAAAGATTGCTGTCGGAGATTTCGTGAAAATAACCCACTGATAACCCCCTGTGTCTATAATGGCTGTAAAAGAGAGGAAGAGGTGGCTGCAATATGATGCTTTGTGAAAAAATGATGCCTTGCCAGAGCAGAGAAGCGGTAGTGACAGTGCTGTCCTACCACGATGGCATTTTGGAAGGCTATCTGCAGCATCCCAGACTGGAAAAAAGAGAACAAGTGCACAGCCTATCCCAGGTAATGCTGCTCTTAAATGGCCTGGTAGGATTAGAGGATTGCCTGGGAAGCCCCTTGCCTTTGATATCCAGGGACTGTGACGGACTGGATAGTATCGCAGTGTTCAGCATTCAGATTCTCTTCAGGGAGCATTACACATGGCAGGGGAAGCTGATATGGCGGGACAAAGAGATGGAAACCGTATTTCACAGCTGTATAGAGCTGATGCAGCTGATTGATGAGATTCTGGCAGAATGAAAGGGAGGATGAAGCATATGAAACTCCATGTTAAGGCGAAGAGAAGAAGAGGGATCCAGAGATTCTTGAGCGTGGTGCTGGTGCTGTGCATGGTACTGGGCAATGGGGGCACCCAGGTGGACGCCATGATGAGGGATGCGCTGGAGGAGAGTGCGCAGGATGGAAACGGCCAGATAGCAGGACTGGAGATGGTGGATATCAGTACAGGGGATGACACATCTACAACCCCTGGGACGGATGACACACAAGGAGCAGAGGGATCCGGTGAACCGGAAAACACAGGGGACCCCACAAATCCTGTGGTAACGCCAGAGCCTGTAGAGTCCCCGCTGCCTGTGGATCCGGAGCCATCCGTAGAACCTACGGAGTCTACAGAGTCCACAGACCCGGAAGAAACCCAGAAGCCACAGCCCTCTGGGGAGCCTACAGAGCCCGTGGAGCCCACTGAATCGGAGGAGCCCGTGGAACCCACTGAGTCTCAGGAGCCCACAACCTCTGCAGAGCCGGTGGAGTCCCAGGAACCGGAGGAGCCCACAGAAAGCATGGAGCCTGCAGAACCCGATGAGACAACAGAGCCGGACGATGGGAACGCAGAGCGAAATGAGGCGGAATGGTTCCTTATCTGCGGCATCACAGAGGAAGAACATACACATACAGAAGAGTGTTATCGGCGTATCTACTGTGGACAGATTGCTCACGCCCATACGGCGGAATGCTATGATGAGGATGGCAACCTGATTTGCGGAATAGAGGAGCATACTCATGGTGATAGCTGTTTCCAGGCAGAAGAAGAGACAACCGAGAAGGAAGATTTGATTCTGGACGGCAGAGAATGGGTGCTTACCTGTACTGCTACCGAAGAGGGACATAAACATACAGAGGAATGCTATCGCCGCATCTACTGCGGACAGATCGCCCATACCCATACGGCGGAATGCTACGACGGGAATGGAAATGTGGTTTGCGGAATAGAGGAGCATATTCATACTTTTCTTTGCTATCTCACGGTTGAGGAGCAGGCAGCGGTGGAAGAGGTCAACAGACTGATTGAGGCTCTGCCGACTCCGGAAGAAGTCATGGAGCGCTTCGAAGCCCTGGGGGAAGACATGGATGCCTATGAGGCTTATTATCAGGAGCTTTATGTGCAGGTGGCACAGGCCAGGGCGGCTTATGAGGCCCTGAGCGAAGCGCAGAAGCAGGCCGTGGCCAATGGGGAGAGGCTGCAGGAGTTTGATTGGCTGCAGACGGATACCCTGGAGGAAGTGGCACCCTCTGAGCTGGACTTTGCCTATGTCAGCGACTTCTATATCAAGGCTGTCCAGGACGGCGCAGGCCCTTTTGACAACCATTACGGACACACAGACGAAGAGTGTTACGAGTGGATTCCCAAAAAGGATGAGAAGGGAAGAGTAATCAAGGATGAAGAAGGCAATCCCGTTTTGGAGAAGGGAGAATTGATCTGCAAGCAGAACATATATGAGGAAGGCGATGGGGAGCTGATATGCAAACCCGGAGACGACAGGAACGAACACAACAAAATCGTCCGCACCTTTGATGCCCTGAATTATGAGTTCCATGTAACGCTGACTTCCCATGACGTAACAAAGATATATAAGGATGCCTGGGTAAAACTGATTGTGGTTCTGCCAGTGACAAAGGAAGAGGCTGAATTCGATATAGGCTCTATGGCATGGATGGAGGAAGATTCTAAGGAAGGTTCTACCAGAAAAACTACCATTGAGGAAGTTATGATAGACCATGACGGTGATGGCAAGGAGACGCTTTGCCAGGTGCTGACCGGTTACAAGCATTTAACCAGCGGACGTTCCGTTATCCCGGGATTCTTCGAGGATAATGTGACTATCAACGTCAAGGCCATGAAAGACGGGGATCAGATTTCTCCTGTTTTCTATGCGGTCATGGAAGGCGGCAATGAGTACGATTTTGCAGATGCGCCTCTTCCGACAAAGGATGAGAATGGCAATTATGTATATAACTACACAGACATTCATGAATGCCCCACACATCCGGGTACCGTGGAGATGCGCAGGGCTGACACACCTCCCATCAGAGTATCAGCCGCGCCCATGTTCAATGTTCAGCTAAACGGCGCTTCCGGTGAGCGCAGGCAGTACGACTTTACGGAAGGGGCAGAGTGGCTGGACAATCAACAGACAGGATATATGACTGGCCGTATGACCAGGATAGGTGTTACCTTACAGCTTTACAACAGGAATTCCTCCAGAGGCTTGAAGGGAATCGAGCTGCCAAAGGAGGGCGAGATAATCAAGCTCTACCTGAGTACAAGCAGCAAGTACAAATCCAATGATGCTGACAGTCAATGGATGGATGTGACAAAGGATTACACACCGCTCTTGTGGAGCTGTGGATTGAACCGGAATGCTGACTATGGAGAAACCAATGGCGACGGTCGTGCCATTTATGATAGCTATTGGGGGGACGGAATGGCTCCCTACAGCAATGGCGGCGGTAAGAATGGCTGCTACAATAGTGGTGTCTGGGAAGCGTCACAGTTGAAGGATGGCAGAATACAAGTATGGGTCAAGGAATTTTCTATCGATATGTCACAAATGCCCGGATATGACCGTGGACAGGATATGGAGATCGAGACGGAGAAATACGGAAGCTATATCGGCTGTTTCTCCTCAGGCGTGGTTTGGGTTCTGCAGCCATTTAACAAGAGGGATGCAGAGGGAAAGGCTGCGGAAGAGCCAGGTAAAGAGTATGAGAATGCGGACCTTGATATTGTAGAAGAACATGGAGCGGGTAATTTTAACATTACTGTGGAGGTAGACGGCCTGGAAATCACCACCATCGGCGAGGAAGAGGCAACAGATGCAGACGGCAACCCTGTAAAAGTGCAGAGAAAGGTCACGTATCATAAGAGTGAGGTGGATGAGGGAAATAATGAGATTAATGCGGCGAATATCGTTACGAGGGATGACCGCTGGGCGGCAGGCCTGGAATTGATTTTGCCGGGAAATATGATAAATCAGGTGAGGTATTCGGATGCAACCGGTTCACAGGGAGTCAATATTATGAGCATCCGTGATGGTCGTGACTTTGCTACCATCGGCTCTGAGATCTGGATTATGGGAGGATTCGCCTACTATGCAGACCGGAAGGAAGAGCACGATTTCTTCTATGGAACGTCTCTGGTGAAGTTTTATAGTAAGCTGATTCAGTTGGAGGAGACACAGCCTATAGAGATAGAGAAGGAGGGCAGATGGGTTGCGCCGGGAGAGAGGCAGAAAGTAAGCGAGGTGCCAGGACATAGCCATTTGAAGACCTATCTGGGGAATGGAGCGCAGCCAAGCGGTATTTCTGTCTATTATGTGGCGAAAGCGGATGGCAGCGATTGGACTAGTGATGAGGAAATGCTGGATCCTAAGAAGGAACAAGGATTACTTTTCTTTGACCATCTGGACGAAGGCTCGGAAGGTACGGTTGGCGGCGGTAAAGAGTGTGTCGGTATCCTGTACTGCTTCAAAGGACCTGGAAACGCAGTGGAAGAGACCTCATTCGACCCGCTGTACCAGGCTTTCCACAAGGCGAAGGTAAGAGAGGATGCCAGCCTGATCGGAGTGGCAAGCGATCCACAGACCTACATGATGGTATCCTCCTCCAGAGTCTGGACCAGGGAGATGTTCGCGGAGCAGATAGGGACGGATGAGAATATTTTTGACAGTCTTCCAATCTGGTCAGAAACGGTTAATGACCTTGATAACACAGTGAACTGTGATCCAGCATGGAAACAG
>CANRZC010000100.1 GCA_947644185.1 uncultured Acetatifactor sp. | reverse complement strand
GGGGGGTGCCCACGCCTATGATTGTGTCGGGATCCACTGTGGGGATCAGCTTGGCATGGAAGTCTTTGTATGCTGCGTCCTGGAGCTCCCATAGCTGGGCCTGTATCCTCTCTCCTATCTCTCCCATCTTCTTTATCCTCTCTGGTCCCTCTCCATGCCCTCTGCAGACATTTATTCCTCTTGGGAAGCCTTAAACGCCTGGAATTTTGCCTCCAGAGACTCCACCAGCACCAGTTTTGCCTCTTTGATCTCCATGCCGCCTTGGCCGAAGAAGAACTTTAAGAAGGTGGTATTGTGGAAAGAAGGCTGCAGGGAAACCTCCTCCACTCTCCATTCCTTGTCCTCCCCAGTGAGGGAGATGGTCTTTACAATCTGCTTGTCCTGAGACACTGTCAGAGGAACCTGGGCTAAGCTTCCCTGTCCCACAACTCTGCAGGTCAGCTCCAGCCTGTAGGTGCCTCTTTCCTTTACATTCAATTCAAAGGTAATGGCACTGCCCTTGCCAGTCTTTATCTGCTCTACTGGCAATTCAGTACCTTCGGGCGCCACCGGGATCCGCACCAGCTCCCCGAAGGACTCCATCTCCTGGGCCGCAACAGCAGCCAGCTGTCTGTCCAGTTCACTCTCCCTGCCCTGCAGGCGCTGATAGGCAGGTGTACGCAGCAGGAAGCCACAGATGTTCGCAGCACTGCGCAGGTATTCCGCCCTGGTGACAGTTCCCTTCTCCAGGCTCTGGGCAGAATTGTCCTTCTGAGAATTCTCACCGGCGTTGGCGGTCACCATAAATAGATCATTCTGGGCCCGCACCATGGCTGCTGTGTTCTCCACTTTGCCAATTTCACCCTCGTCATTGGATTTTGCCCACCAGTCTGTCATCACAATGCCATGGTATTTCCACTGCCCCCGCAGAATGGTGGTCAGCATATCGTAGTTGCTGGCAGACCAGAAGCCGTTGATGGGATTGTAGGAGGTCATAATGGAGTAGGCTCCCCCCTCCTTCACAGCGATCTCAAAGCCCTTCAAGTACAGCTCTCTCAGCGCTCGCTCCGACACCACAGCCTCCACGGCATTGCGACAGAATTCCTGGCTGTTGCAGGCGAAATGCTTGATGGTTCCTGTGACCTGGTAGCGTCCCATGGCGCGAAGCTGGGCCGCAGCCATTTTTCCTGTGACAAAAGGATCCTCGCTGAAATATTCGAAATTACGTCCATTCAGAGGATTTCTGTGAAGATTGATACCAGGGCCTAAGAGGGTGTCCACCTTGTTTTTCCGCAGTTCCAATCCCTCCCACTCAAAAAGCTCCTCCGATAAGTCCTCATTGAAGCTGGCAGCCAGGCAGGCGCCATTTGGCATGGCAAAGGCAATGCTGCCACAGTCCATTCGGATACCGCTGGGGCCATCTGCACAGCAGGCTATAGGAATACCATAGCTTTGAAGGCTGTCTGTGACACCGCCGAAAGACCCTGCCGTGCCAGGAGTCACCTTTGGAGAACACATGCCCTCCCCTCGGACGATACAGCACAGCTCCTCATCTGTCAGCTGGGCTAGGAACTCCTCCATGCTGACTTTTCCAGACTCCACGTCAGCCAGCAGGTAGCCCTTGTGGCCAGTACAAGCCACAGTCTTCCCAGCCTCGGAATTCACCTTATCCAGCCATTCCAGTCGCCTCTCCTCAGGGCCCTTTGTGCGCAGAGGAACAGGCTCATAGCTTATCTGGTAGCTGCCATCTCCCAGTGCTTGCGGCTTCATGCGCTCAAAAGCTGTCACAGGGGCGCAGGCCTCCTCCAGCCTTTCTATTACAGCTATATCATCCAGTGTCAGACTGCTCACAGGTATGGCGCTCCTCACATCTGTGCCCACATAGAATGTATACTCCCCTGCCTCCAGTACCCAGCAGGATTTGTTCCCAGTGGCACCGCTGTCGTCGTAGGATGCCAGCGCGGTTTTGGGAATCTCTATCTGCAGCACTTCACTCTCTCCGGGGGCAAGGGTCTTTGTCTTTCCAAAGCCACACAAGCTCCGAGCAGGCTTTCCCAGCGCTCCCTGAGGGGCCTGGCAGTAGACCTGCACCACTTCTTTTCCCGCTGCTGCGCCGGTATTGGTGACTTTCACATGGCATACAGCATGGATAGCGCCTTCTTCCCTGCCCAGTTCTACCTTCTCTGTCTCCAGGGAAAAAGTGGTATAGGAAAGTCCAAACCCAAAGGGGTACAACACCTTATCCTTGGCAAAGGTCTCAAAATACCGATATCCTACGTAGATATCCTCCTGATAGAGATTTCTCTTCTCATCTCCATGGTTGGCGGTGGAAGGATAATCCCCGATATCCCTAGCGATGGTATCCGTCAGCTTACCGGAGGGAGAGACCTTGCCAGAGAGTACATCCAGCACACCGTTTCCGCCCTCCTGGCCTCCCTGCCACACATAGAGCACAGCGCTGGGCTGGTAGCGCTCCACCCACTTCATGTCGATGATATTTCCCACATTTAGAAGCACCACCGTGCGGGAAAAGGCGCCGCACACCAGCCGCAGCATTTCCTCCTCATCCGCTGTCAGCAAGTAGCTTCCTGCCTCCGCCTTGTTGTCCTGGTCCTCCCCCGCTGTTCTGGCAATGATTATGACAGCTGTGTCAGATTCTTTTCGAATGCTGCTGACCAGCTCCTCTGTCAGGGGCATCTCCTTCTGAAACCAGGGCTCTCCGGCCCAGCCGGCGCCTGCGTCAAAGGGGTTGTCCTTCAGCCATTCCTCGTAGACAGACTGTAGCTGCGCATTGAGCTGGAAGCTGCTCCCCTCCAAAGCTTCCCGGATTCCCGTCACATAGCTGGTATTCACCATACCACCAGAGCCTGTGCCACTCTTATAGTAATTGAACTGGCCTCTGCCGAACAGAGCCACCTTCTCCCCCTCCTTAAAAGGCAGCACACCGCCTTCATTGCGCAGCATGACAATCCCTTCCGCCACCACAGCCCTTGCTGTTTTTGCGTATTCCTTCACGTCAAATGCCTTCATCCCCATTTTGTCTCCTTTCGTCTGAAATATCATCCCACCTGCTTTGCAGATAGGGATTCTCTAACATCCATTTTACCTTAAATCCCATGGCAGCGCAACTGTCAATGCTTAACCTTTTCCCCGATTTCCGCTCCAGCACCAGCTGTTCCACAGCTGAATTTCCCTCCAAAAAAGGAGCTGTCTAACTGACAGCCCCCTCTCTCTTATTTCTGTGCTTCACAAAACAGCGCCGAGCAAAAATTGCCGCGAGCAATGTAACTATCACAGCTCTCTTCAGCTTCCTCCTGCGCATTTCCTTGATCTTTTCCTTTTCACTCATTCTCTGATTTACCATGTCTGTAATTCCTTTCTTCTATCTTTTCTCTTTTCTTCTGTGTCTTTACCTTTACATACTTTCCGTTTCGGTTTTTCCTTTCCTTATCTGCTGACAATCCGGTAATAAGTCTTTGCCGTCAGGTTGTAGACAAAGATATACATGACTGCGAACACCAGGAAACACACTCCCGTGCAGGCCACAAACAGTTTTGTATTACTCAATTGTAACAACATCAGCAATCTGGAGATCAGGGGAAACGCCGCTGTCACATGGATGCCTGCCACAATAAGGGGCAGGAAGAATACGGTCAGCACCTGGGAATGAATGGCTGATTTCACTTCCTCCCGGCTCATCCCCACCTTCTGCATGATTTCAAATCTCCCCTGGTCATCGTACCCCTCGGATATCTGCTTGTAATAGATAATCAGCACCGTGGCCATCACAAAGAGCGCACCCAGGAACACCCCGATGAAGAACAGTCCGCCGTACAGGCTCATAAAGGAGGTTCTTGCCTCCTCCCGCCCTTCTATTAAAGCGCTTATCTGATCCTGGTAAAAGCGTTCCATCAACACGTTGTAGAATGCATTCTGCTCCTCCTTGTCCGCATCCATATTGAAGCCATAGGCTTGCCTGATCTTTTTTGCGTTATCTCCCAGAAGCTCTTTTTGTCTCTCATAAATCTCCAAAAGCGTTTCCTGATCCGGCACTACGATGAAATGGGTGTTGGAGATATTGGCTGAGTACCGCCCATTTCCCACAAAATGATCCAGCCTTTCCGCCACGGTGTATTCTTTGCCAAACAGCTTAAATGTAGAAGACTCATATGGTGTTCTGTTGGAATAAATCAGAATCTCCCCAGCCTTTAGGGACTTTTCCTCTCCCGTTACAGCATTATAGTCATCCAGTGTAATAAAGCAAAGCTCGTCTGTGGCATCTAACAGTATGTCTGTGGTGGTTCCGTCTGCTGTAAGCCCGGCCTCATACTTATATTCATAGGAGGCAGATAGGCCCAGATATAAATAGGCGAACTCCCCTGTCACAGACAAATGTCTCTCCCTCTGCATGGTTCTGACGGTCTCGATCCCCGCCTCATTCCCCTCCGGTGTGTGTTCGTTAAAATAAATCATGATATCCGAGGGATACCGCTCCCTCATGATATCCTCCATGCCCACCATCAGAGACGTGGTAGTGGATATCATCACCAGCACCATGGTGGAAAGAATACAGATATTGGCCAGCCCTACCGCATTCTGCTTCATGCGGTAGATCATACCCGATACGCTGATGAAATGCCTGGTCCGATAATAATATCTTTTGTCCTTCCGCAAGGTCTTTAATAGCGCTATGCTCCCGGCTGTAAAGAGCAGATAGGTTCCAATGACCACCAGTATCACTGCCACAAAGAACAGAGGAATGGAGGCAATGGGATTGCGCACTGTGATGGCGATATAGTAGCCCATGCCCAGGGCTGCAGCTCCCGCCAGAGCCAGAATCCACTTGGTCCTAGGCTCTCGCTCTCCCACGTTTCCTGCCCGCAGCAACTCAATTGGGTCTGCCTTGTAGACCTGTCTGATAGAGTAGAGACAGATGAGTCCAAAAATCACACCAAACAGGCAGGCGGTCTCTCCCACAGCTTTTGGGGAGACAAAAAAGCCCAGCTCTACCTTGGCGGATATCATCCTGCCCACCAGCAAATACATGACCTTGTCCAGGGCCATGCCAATAGATAAGCCACACAGGAGACTGGCCAGTGTCATATAGACGCATTCCCAGATTAGCATTTTGGAAAGATGTCTTTTCTCCATCCCCAGGATATTGAAGAGGCCGAATTCTTTCTTCCTGCGCTTTACCAAAAAGCTGTTGGTGTAAAACAGGAAAATCACCGCAAACACCGCCACTACCAGGCTGCCCATGTACATGATGCTTCCCAGATACCCACCACCTACCATGTGCTCTATTCCGGGATTTAAGGACAGGGACCTTATAATATAGTACATGGCTATGGTCAGGATACAGGTCAATAGATAGGGGAAATAAATGCTGGCATTCTTTTTGATATTCCCCGCTGCCAGCTTCGGATAAAAAATCTTCCTCATGCCTTATTCCCTCCTGTGGTCAGCAGCGTCAGCGTATCCGAGATCTTCTGATAGAGCTGCTCATTGGTACTGTTTCCCCGATAAATCTGGTGGAACACCTCTCCGTCCTTGATAAACAGCACACGCCCCGCATGGCTGGCAGCTTTGGTGGAATGGGTCACCATGATGATGGTCTGGCCATCCTCGTTGATCTCGTTGAACACCTGAAGGAGCCCGTCTGTGGCCTTGGAGTCCAGGGCACCTGTGGGCTCGTCCGCCAGGATCAGCTGGGGATTTGTGATCAGCGCTCTGGCCACTGCTGTCCGCTGCTTCTGGCCGCCAGATACCTCATAGGGGTATTTTGCCAGGATTTCTCTAATGCCCAGTCTATCCGCAATGGGCTGCAGCCTTTTGTTCATCTCTCTGTAGTCCTTGCCGCTGAGCACCAGAGGCAGGAAAATATTGTCCTGAATGGAGAAGGTGTCCAAAAGGTTAAAATCCTGAAATACAAAGCCTAAATTGTTGCGCCTGAAAGCCGCCAGCTCTTTCTCCTTTACATTCCACAGACTTTTTCCCGACAAAAGCACCTGTCCGCCAGTGGGCTTATCCAGAGCTGCCAATATATTGAGGAGTGTGGTCTTGCCAGAACCGGACTCTCCCATAATCGCTACGTACTCACCCTGTTCCACGGAAAAAGACACATTGGTAAGCGCCTGTACCTGATTGCCTCCAAACCTTGTTGTATAAACCTTTCTAAGGCCCTGGGCCTCTAATAATACCATTTACATCAACCTCCTTATGTTTCGTTGCTACCTTACATCCTGCATTATACAAAAAGGCGGAACGTCCCGACATCGAATCGGGTGACATTTCCGCCGCTTCCTGTGACATTTTTGTAAGGTGGAATGTCACTCCACCCAGAGGCTGTCTGTGTGCAGATCCAAGTAAAATCTGGATCCCACGCCCACCGTAGACTCCACGCTGATTTTGTGGGACAGCTTATCCGCTGTCAGACGGCACAGATACAGTCCTAGCCCTGTGGATTTCCGATTGGCCCTGCCATTGTATCCGGTAAACCCTTTTTCAAAGATCCGCGGCACATCCTCTGGCGCAATCCCGATTCCGGTGTCGGCTATGCACAATACCTTCTCTGGTGTGACAGTGATGGAGACGCTGCCTTTTTTCGTATATTTCACCGCGTTGGACAGAATCTGTTCTATGATGAAAAGCAGCCATTTCTCGTCTGTGAGCACACGCACATCCGTGGGCTCATAGGAAAGGCGGATTTTGCTTCTGATAAACTGCGGGGCATATTTATGGAGCGCCTGCCGGATAATGTCATTCAGATCGCACTCCGCAAACACAAAGTCCGAGGAATCGCTTCCCAATCGCATCCAGTTTAGCGCCATCTCCACATACTGTTCAATCCGAAACAGCTCTCCCAAAAGCTCCCTGTGCTCTTCTGTATCCTCTTCCCCCAGCGTCATACGCATGACAGAAATAGGCGTCTTGATCTGGTGGACCCATGTGGTGTAATAGTCCATGCTCTCCCTGCGCTCCTTCTGCCATCCCATCAGGTTTCTGTCATATGCCGCTTTCAGCTTCCACAGCATATCCTGGTAATCCTTCTCCGCCAGCATCCGGGGCTTTGGCAGATTGTCCAGCAAAAGCTCTACATTCTGTAAGATCTCTACTCTCTCCCTGTGTTCCCTCCAGTAAAAGAAGAAAGCCACACCCATGGCTACTGCTCCAAGCAGCAGGCACAGCATTGTGGCGTAGAGCACTGCCTCTGTCTCCAGATCATACAGGGAAAAAATCATGGCAAAGATACCGGCAAAGGCTGCCAATAGAGCCCCCTGCCAGCGGTGCTGCCACAAAAAGTGCTTTCCGATATGATACCATTTTTCCTCTTTCATCTATGTCACTCCTATATTGCCCTGTTTGCAGGGCTCTATTACAGGCATAAGCCTCACTCCACAATATAGCCACTGCCCACCTTTGTCTTTATAAAATCCATTAGCCCCGCGGCCTCCAGCTTTTTGCGCAGCCTGGTGACATTGACGGTCAGCGTATTCTCCTCCACATAGGAATCCATTTCCCACAGTTTTGTCATCAAAGTATCCCGACTGACCACCTTTCCCTTGTTTTTCAAAAGTGTCTGCAGAATCCGAAATTCATTCCGGGTCAGCTCGATTTTCTTTCCCTCATAGGTCAGAGCCGTACTGCCCAGGTTCAACACCGCCCCCCTGTGCTCCAGCACCGGCACTTTTCCGGCCATGTCGTAGGTTCTGCGCAGCACAGCCTGTATCTTCGCCATCATTACCTCCGGGTCCACAGGCTTCGGGATGAAATCGTCCCCACCCATGCTCATGGCCATGACGATGTTCATCTTGTCCGCGGCAGAGGAGAGAAAGACCACAGGCACATTGGAAATTTTGCGGATTTCGCTGCACCAGTAGTAGCCATTGAAGAAGGGCAGCATGATATCCATCAAAACCATGTGGGGGTCGTACTGGGCAAAGGCAGGGATGATATTCTGGAAATCTTCCGCACACAGGCACTGGTTTCCCCAGGCCTCTATTTGTTTTTTCATGGCGTTTGCCATGGAGATATCATCCTCTATAATCATGATCCGATACATGTTTTTTACTCCTTCCTCTTTTCAGATATGTGCACATGAAAAGCTTATGCCCACCCTGTCCTTCTGTATTATAAAG
>CANRZC010000099.1 GCA_947644185.1 uncultured Acetatifactor sp. | reverse complement strand
AAATTCTGGTGATGGTATTCTCGCAGCCTACGCCTGGATAGATAGCCACACCACAGACAGGCAGCTTATCTGCTGCAGTCAAAGTCAGATGGAGCTGTCCGTCCTCAGCCGGAAATGCAGCTTCCAGCCAGGCATGTTCAGCATGGACAGAGAACAAGCCGTCAGTGAGAAGCGCCACTTCTGGGGAGGGCTGCTGGGAAGAGCTCTCTGGACCATTAAAATGAGCCTTAAAATGCCTGGTGACATCCACTGTAATCCCGCCAGAGGGCATGGGCTGCGGGGCGGTGGTGGGGCCACAGAGAAAGAGCTTTCCCTCTGGGGTGAAGCCCGCTCTGTCAATGTTTACCTTCCGATCCCCACTGGGATTTGCCAGGTCCGTGTGGGAATGGTAAACTGCCCACAGCTGCGTGCCATCTGGAGAATAGGTAAAGCTGTGGTGGCCGGTGCCAGATACATCCTTGCGCGCTCCTGAGGTCAGCAGGGGATTCTCCAAAGCTTTTTCAAATGGGCCCAGGGGCGTGTCCGAGACAGCATAACCCAGGGAATAGGAAGGACTGGCGAAAAAATTGGCAGAATAGGTCAGATAGTATCTGCCATTGTGTTTGATCATTTCAGGTCCTTCATTCCACCAGGTGTCGCCGGAAGCCTTCTCCCAGGGCTGAGCCGGAGTCAGGAGCTTTACGGCCTCCCCCTTGGTGGAAAGCAGATCAGCACTGAGGGAGACACCATAAATTTCGCTTTTTTTCAGGTTGCCATCCCTATTTTCCGAGCAATCTCTGGAATAGTATAAGTAGCTTTGCCCGTCATCGTCCGTGAATACGTTGGCATCAATGGCAGCGTAGCCGAAGTCGAAGAGGGGCTTATTTTCCACATCTTCAAAGGGACCGTCAGGGGCTGTGGACACAGCCAGGCCGATGCGCAGGCTGTCAGCCTGATTCTTGGCGGTATAAAACATATAGTATCTGTTGTCTGCGCAGATGACCTCCGGAGCCCAGAAGCAGGCAGTACACCAGGCATCTGGGTGCCTGACATAGCACATCTTTTTCTGCCCCCAGTGGACCAAGTCACTGGATTTCCAGCAATAAAAGCCATTTGGCGCAGAGGTACAGTACATGTAATACTCGCCCTGGGCGGTCTTTAATACATAAGGATCTCCGATACCGGTGACACCCAAGTCATTGGTAAAGCAAGTGTTGATTTTGGTCTGCATATCCGTTCACCTCTTTCTAGATATTTAAAACAGTAAAATTGTGGTAATCTGAAAAACAGACATAAAAAGAAAAACATTCAAACCCTATCTAAACCATAGAATACTAAAAAAGAATCAGAAAAACCAGATGATAAATATACAATAATTCAGATAAAAATTATACACAATATACAAACTGACCAAAAAATAAGCCTTTTTTGTGAAATATATACAAAAAAGAAACCAACAATTATTATGTTTTAAACAATTGACAATGCTATGAGATAGAGGTATGCTAAAAGCAGAAAAGAAAAAATATAAGTTATTCCATACAAAAAGAATAGAAAAAGGGATTAAAAAGTAATTTAAAAAAGAGCAGGAGGCAGGAGATGAAGAAAACAGCAGTGAAAAGAAAGGGAAATGCCAGGCGCACTCTTGTAAAAGCGTGGAACTATAAGTGGATCTACCTGATGCTTATACCTGTGATGGCGTATTTTATCGTATTCCGGTATGTACCCATGTACGGAATCACCATTGCCTTTAAGAATTACAATATTTTTAAGGGTGTCTTTGGAAGTCCCTGGGTGGGATTTGAGGTATTTGAGAAGATTTTTAAGAACAAGAACTTCTGGTCAGCCATCAAAAATACCTTTGTACTGAATTTGTCAGCCCTGGCGGTGAGCTTCCCGCTGACCATCATTGTATCGCTGATGCTCAATGAGATAGCAGGGGTAAAATTCAAAAAGGTAACCCAGTCTGTTCTCTATCTGCCACACTTCATCTCCTGGGTGGTGGTGGCAGGAATCGCCACAAACCTTTTCACTATGCAGGAGGGTACGGTAAACGCCATTCTACAGAGGATGGGATTCCAGCCCATTCCCTTCTTAAGCGAGGAGGGCTGGTGGATCTTCACCTATGTTATCTGTAATGTATGGAAGGAGATTGGGTGGGGAACCATTATTTATCTGGCAGCCTTGGCCGGTGTGGACGAGACTCTATACGAAGCGGCCTATCTGGATGGAGCCACAAAGTTCCAGCGGCTGGTTCATATCACAGTACCCAGCATTAAATCCGTTATTGTCACAATGCTGATACTCAATATCTCGAAGATGATGTCCATCGGCCTGGACGCACCGCTGCTTTTGGGGAATTCCAAAGTGATGGGTGTATCTGAGGTTATCAGTACCTATACATACAGAATCGGTATTGAGAAAGCCCAGTACAGCCAGTCAACGGCTATCGGCCTGTTCCAGTCGGTGGTGAACATTATCATTCTGGTTGCGGCAGACAAGTTCGCCAAGGCAATCGGCGAGGATGGAATTATATAGGGAGGGATAGCCATGGCTGCGAAAATAGCTGGAAAGAAAAAGAAAATATCAATAGGGCAGATTGTTATCTATTTACTGATTACACTGTTGGCGCTGATTTGCCTGTATCCGTTTCTAAATGTGCTGGCGGTTTCCCTGAGTGGATATAATCCGGTGCTTTCGGGAAAAGTCACATTTTATCCCATGGAGTTTACGCTGGAGGCCTACAAGCAGATTTTAGGGAGAGCCACCATATGGACCTCTATGAGGACTACGGTCATCGTCACTCTGCTGGGCACGGCCTTGAGCCTTATCCTTACGGTGCTGGCTGCCTATGGGCTTTCCATAGAGGACCTGCCGGGAAGAAAGATCATGACAGGGCTTATCCTGTTTACCATGTACTTTGGGGGCGGCATGATTCCCACTTTCCTGGTGGTAAAGGGTGTAGGCCTGTACAATACCCTGGGAGCACTTTTTATCCCCCAGTCCATCAGTGTGTTTAACTTCATTGTTATGAGGACCTTCTTTAAGGAATTGCCGGACAGCCTTCAGGACGCAGCCCGAATCGACGGAGCCTCCTATATGCAGATACTGTTTCGAATTGTGCTTCCGCTTTCCATGGCTGTCATAGCTACCATCGGCCTGTTCTACGCGGTGGGCTACTGGAATTCCTACTTTGAGGCTCTGATCTATATTCAGGACGGAGATAAATATACTTTGCAGCTGCGCCTGAGGTCTCTGCTGTTTGGCAGCGAGCTGGGGGCCAATGTAGACGATGTGGGAGCCTCCGTGGTACTGTCACGGTCGTTAAAAATGGCAACAGTGGTGGTGTCCACAGTGCCCATCCTGGTAGTCTATCCATGGCTTCAAAAATATTTTGTCAAGGGCGTTATGTTGGGTTCTGTGAAAGGTTGATGAAAACCGCAATGGTATTCATAGATTAATTTTAAGAAAGGTAGGTAGAATTATGAAAAAGAAGTTAGTTTCCGGTCTCTTGTCCCTGTCACTGATTCTGGCATCACTTGCTGGATGTGGCAACGATGGGGGCTCAGGTGAGAGCAGCTCTACACCGGCCGAAGGGTCAAAAGAAGAAAGCTCTCAGGAGAGTGCTGCAGAAGGCGAAGACTCTCAGGAATCCCAGGACGGGGGGGCAGAGGAAGGCTCCGGTGAGGCTGTGAGCCAGTATCAGACCACTTTTGGTTCCAAGCAGTTTGATGGAGTGACTATCAAGGTAGAGCTGTGGGATAGAGAAAACAGCCCTGAGGGAGTTACCATCACAGACAACAAATGGACAGAGTACATCAAGGAAAAAATGGGTGCCATAGGCATCAATGTGGAATTTGTCACAGTTCCCAGAGGCGACGAGGTAACCTGGCTGCGCACAGCCTTGGCTGGCAATGAAGCGCCGGACATTGTATTGACTTATACCTATTCTATCGCACAGGAATACTATGAGATGGGCGGCGTATGGGATCTGTCAGAGTTTATCGATGGTCCTGATCAGGCTCTGAACATGAAAGCGTATCTGGGCCAGGAAGTCATTGACTATGGCAGGCTTACTGGCGGCGAGGAGCTGTGCGGTATTATCGCTAGACGTGCCTCAACAGCAAGAAGCAATTACTATGTCAGAAAAGACTGGATGGAAGCTTTAAATCTGGAGGTTCCCACCACACCGGATGAAGTCTATGATTTTGTGGAGAAGATGGTCAAGGAGAATCCAGAGGGAAGAACAGATGTGCTGGGCATCAGCACCTGGAGCGATGGGTATTTCCTTGCAGCATTCTCAAAGCTTGCCGGCGATCCGGTAGAATCCATGATTTCCTGTAAGCTCACAAGGGACTACTGCGATGAGGGAACGAGAGAATACTACAGATTTGTGAACAAACTGTACAACAATGGCCTGATGGATCAGGAATACTACACCCGTTCTGGTGATGATTTCACCAACTTCATCGTAAGCGGCAGATATGCTACTTTCGAGGATCATGTGAACGCGGACGTGGACATCTCCAGAGGCAGCAGACTGCAGACCCTTCAGGAGAATCAGCCGGAGGCAGATCTGACATCTCTTCCTCCTCTGAAGAATATCTATGACGGCAAGCAGTACAGCACAATCTACTCTCCAGGTGGTCTGATTGCATTCTGTCCTAAGACCGCGGATGCTGAGACCGTGGAAGCCTGCATGACTTATCTGGATTGGATGTGCACCGAAGAAGGCGGATTTACCATTTCTCATGGCTTTGAGGGCGAGCACTTCACCATGGAAGACGGAATTCCTGTGGTAATGGATGCGGATTACAATGTAAAGGATAAGAACTGGATTAGCGCAGATCTGTTCCTGACAGGCAATGGTGGTTACTATGCCACAGAGGAAGCCTTCAATAAGAGCGTGGCCTTCCCCTATCCTGGATATGAGGATCATGTAATTCTGGACTATGAAAATGCCCTGACTGGCGATTACATTAATGATATTGATGACTCTCTCTATACAGCTCCTTCCCAGGCAGAGCTGTCTGCAGACATCAATCTGGTCAAAGACGAGTACGGCGTGAAGCTGGTAACCTGCCCGGAGGATGAGTTCGATGCCCTTTATGATGAATACAGGGAAGCCCTGAAGGATGCAGGAGTTGAGACAATAGATGCGGAACGCAGAGCCCACTTTGTAGGAGAATAATCGGAAAGCCAATGGGCACAAAAGCGATGGCCGCTGACATAACGGCATAGCAAGGAGGCTGTCGTACCAATGATTGCGAGATCATGGGCCGGCAGCCTTTCTTGGTACATGACAATAGAATTCCTGATTGGAGGAAAACGAAAATGATGATGTATACAGATGATTCCAGAGGGGCAAAGATTGCGAAGGATCCGGCTGTGGTCCGCTATCGCGGAACTTATCTCATGTATTATTCCATGCGGGAAACCACAGAAGATGGAACCATGAAATGGGGGATCGGGATTGCCCAAAGCAGCAATTTGGAGCAGTGGGAGAAAATCGGAGAGCTGGAGGGAGAGGGAGAACTGGAAGGAAAGGGGATCTGTGCGCCTGCAGCTTTGGTCTTCGAAGGAAAACTACATTTGTTCTATCAATCTTATGGGCGATTTGAAAAAGATGCCATTTGCCACGCCTGGTCCAGAGACGGGATCCATTTTACCAGAAATGCCACGAATCCCATTGTCAGGGCCCAGGGGGACTGGAATAATGGAAGAGCCATTGACGCAGATGTCTGTATCTTCAGGAAGGAGCTATTCCTATATTTTGCCACCAGAGATCCAGAGGGCAAAATCCAGATGCAAGGGGTGAGCAAATGTCCTTTGGACGGCAGATTTGAGGCAGACAGCTGGAAGCAGTGCTGTGAGGACACGATTTTAAAGCCGGAGCTTGCCTGGGAACAGGAATGCATTGAGGCGGCAGCTACCATTGTGAAGGAGGATAAGGTCTATCTGTTCTATGCAGGGGCATACAACAATGCGCCGCAGCAGATCGGAGTGGCTGTGAGCAGTGACGGCGTTCACTTTACAAGGCTATTCCAGGAGCCCTTTTTGAAAAATGGAGAAAAAGGCAGTTGGAATTGGTCTGAATCAGGCCATCCCTATGTATTTGAGGATGAGGATGGGAGAATCTATCTGTTTTATCAGGGAAACAACGACAATGGAAAATCCTGGTATCTCTCCAAGGTGGAAATTGCCTTCCGGGAGGGAATGCCCTATATCCTGCCGGAGGAGAGAATGCATTATGCAGATCAGGTAAAACAGGGGGTTCCCAACTCGCTGGCGTATCTGCGCCATTTGGTGGACAGTGAGCATAGAAATCCCTTTCTTGCGGAATCACTGCGGACTGGCTTTGAGGGAATCTATATGGAGCTGGCAAAGCTGGAGCTGGCCAGGCGAGGCGAGAAGGTGACCTGGACCCCGTATAACATGGAGCAGTCCCTGCACCGGGTGCATGAGCGGTTGGACTGCGACGATTTTGTCATGCCTGCATTTTTCTTTATCCTCATGCGATATGGAGACAATCAGGTACTGCCCCGGGAGATCATGCAGCGGCTGGAGGATGAGATTATTGGCTTCAAATATTGGATTGACGAGCCGGGAATGGACATTCACCTGCCCTGCTATTTTACGGAAAATCATCAAATCCTGTACCATACCATCGAATATCTGGCGGGACAGCTTTATCCTGACAGGGTATTTCCCTCCAATGGGCAGACTGGAGCATGGCATAAGGAACATGCCACAGCATATCTGCGCCGCTGGCTTACCTGGCGCCGCCGGTTTGGCTTCTCAGAATGGCTGTCATCTACTTACTACGCAGTTGACTTATTGGCCCTGATCACATTAAAGGAGCTGTGTGACAGAGAAGATTTCCGCAGGCAGGCGGATCAGCTGCTGAGTCTCCTGCTGTTGGATATGGCGGTACATTCCTTCCAGGGGTGCTTTTGTGCCACCAGCGGTCGTATGTACAATGCCCCTACCATGTTCCCCTATCTGGCAGCTACCAACGCTGCTGCGGCTTATCTCTGGGGAGAGGATGGAGCAAAGCGCCGGATGCTGGACTATGGACTGCACGCTGATGTGGTAGTTATGGCTGTGTCTGGCTACGAGGCGCCGGAGGCCATTAGGGCTGTGGCCAGGGATACTGCTTCTCCCATGGAGGCCTTCCAGCGGATGAGCTTCAATGTGGAGGATGGGGTGCGGCTGGGAGTAGACCCGGCAGACTTTGACAACATTATGCTGTTCTGGAGCCTCCACACCTTCCATCATCGCCAAGTTATTGAGAATTCCCGGAAATTCTGCCCTTGGTGGTACAATATGGACGCTGCCATTGCCGCCAATCTGGAGAAATTCCAATTGATGGAGAGGGCTGGTGCCATTACGGATCAGGATCCCAATGGTTCAGCCTTGACCGAGGTGAATATCTATACCTACCGCACAGCAAATTACATGCTTTCCTGTGCCCAGGATTACCGCCATGGCCGTACTAATTTCCAGCAGCATATCTGGCAGGCTAGCCTGGGAGGAGAGGCCATTGTATTTGCCACTGCCCCTGGAGCAGGAGATTTCACCAGTCGCCCCAATTATTTTGTGGGCAACAGCTTTATGCCAAAGGCCACGGCCTACAAGAATGTGCTGATCTCCATCCACCGCATTCCCGCCGACACCACCTACGGCCTGTGTACCCATGCCTATTTCCCCAGACATGCCTTTGAGGAAGTGACGGAAAAGAACGGCTGGATCTTCGGCCGGAGAGGAGAGGGATATGTGGCGCTGAAATCCTTCAGGCAGGGAGGAAGCTGGCGACCTAAAAATCCTGCCCTTTTCCAGTCTATTTTCCACAGTGAGTGGGAGAAATACTATCAGGTGGCCGAGGAATATGAATTTTTCGTAGCTGGCCATACCAATATTTGGATTTGTGAGCTTGGAGAGCCTGCTACCCATGGTACCTTTGCAGAGTTTGTAGACAAGATAAGCCGGTCCAGGCTCCAGGGGGATACCTTCCACTTCTCCTATGACTCGCCTTCTCAGGGACATATTGAGACAGGGTGGAATGAGCCATTTACAGTAGAGGGAAAGCCGGTGGCTCTCAGAGGCTACAAGCGCTATGACAATCCCTACTGTCAGGCGGAATTTGATACCATGCACTATGACATTCATGCGGGGGATAAGA
>CANRZC010000098.1 GCA_947644185.1 uncultured Acetatifactor sp. | reverse complement strand
AAACAGCATGGAAGAGGCTGAAATTTCGCTCTAAGAACAAAAAGGCTGTGAAAGGATAAGGAAAACAATGACAGGAGAAAAATATTATTTCTGCAACAGCCGCTTTCAGGCACAAATTCAGAATGGAATTATTCTTTCGGCGGCTGTGATGGGGGACAGGGAGAATGTACCCTATCTGAACGAAGCGAAAGGCTTTGGGAATCTCTACCTGACATGGGAGAAAGCGGGGGAGAGGAAAGAATGGCAGCCGCTTCAGCAGGCGGAATATACGGATCAGGCGCCGAAAAAATGTGGACGCAGCGTGAGATATGAGGGCAGCGTCACAGGGGAGGACCTGAAGGTTACCGTGCGTTATCTCCTGGGAGAAGTATTGGAGCAGGAGGTCCTGGTGGAAAACAGGACCTCTTCCTCCGTAAGACTTTTAGACTTTGCTATAAGGCTATCCTGCCATTCTCAGTTTATTTGGGGTGGAGAGACTGGGCGGGAGATGATAGGACATCACTTTATTTCTGGCCATGGCTCTCATTCCACCGTGTACCGATGCGACGGAAAAGGAAAGCTGATGGCGGTATTTCCCTGTGGAGACAGTGAATGGGTTCACTATGAGAATGAGGTGATCTTCCCTTCAGAGCTCCAGGAGGAGACAGATGGAAAAGGAACTGTGATTCTCTACGCCTTAAGCGGTGGTATGGCTGGGAAGAGAGAGCAGGAGGGCGCAAGGCTGCGGATTCCGCCAAAGAGTGCCACATTAGAGCCTGGCGGTGTATACCGCTATCAAGGCAAGCTGCTGTTTGCAAGGGATTACGAGGACTGCCGGGAGAGGCTTGTGGAACAGGGACAGGTGATGGCGGAGAGCATTCCGGGGTATACCATCCCAAAGGAGCAGCCAGGGCTTTTGGCCCTTCGGTGCAGTGCACAGACGCTGCAGGTACAGGTAGAGGACGGGAACGTGGAGGAGCTGGGAAGGAACGGGAACTATCGTATTTTCCGACTTAGGTTCCACCGGCTGGGAGAGCACACGGTTCGGATCCTGTACGATGGAAAATATACTCAACTCTATTATTTTATTACCCAGGATGTTCGGACCATGATGGAGAAGCGGGCAGGCTTTATCGCTGGGAAGCAGATCCGAGATGAGACCAAATGGTACAATGGGTTGCTGGCAGAGTTCAATAATGAGACAGGAGTTGTCCTGAGCCCTGATAATTATGACAAGATAGGGGGCTGGCGGATTTATGAGGTGACCTGTGATGATCCGGGGCTTTCCAAACCGGCGTTTCTTTCCTCTGTACAGACCGTTTGCCCGAATCAGGCCCAGATAGATGCACTGGACGACTACATTGAGCATTTTGTCTGGGGTGGGCTGCAACAGAGAGAGGATGAGCCTTTTCCCTATGGGATCTATGGCATTCCCGACTGGCATGTGCTGCGGAATTCTCAGGATATGGGAAATGGGGGACAGACCCATCTGTGGCGACCCTATGATTATCCCCACATAGCGCTGATGTACTATAACATGTATCAGGTAGCTGCCTTTGCAGAAAATATAACCACAAGGCTGTCTGCGAAAGATTATTTGAGGAGGGCCTATGGCACAGCCCGGGCCATGTTTACGATTCCAGCTGAGCTGGAGGGCTGGACAGCCTATGAGACCGGTTTTTACAATGAGTGTGTGATTCCTGATATCCTCAGGGCGCTGAGGAGAGAAGGCATGGGGCTGGAGGCACAGACCCTGGAAGCACATTGGAACCGCAAAGTGGAGTATTTTGTCAGGGAGTGCAAGAATGTGTTTGGTTCAGAGTATCCTTTTGACACCACGGGTTTTGAGAGCACACATGTGTTGGCTGCCAGAGGGTTTAAGATGGCTAGGGTTGATTGCCGCAAGCCCAGATTTGGGGAGAACATGACCATTGATAAGGTTGTGGCGTTCATGGAAAATCAGACCGCCTGCAATATTGCCTGTAGAGGGCTGTTGGAGCCTGCCTATTTCTGGTATGGCAGCGACTATCGGGGGGATAATCTGCATTATACCTTAAGCTATATGACCCAGATGGGAGGATGCTCTCTGCTGGACTATGCCTGTTATTATGCGGAGAAGCCTTTTGAAATATTGCGGTTGGCATATGGCTCTATCCTTGGGAGCTGGGCGCTGCTAAACTGTGGTGACCAGGAGAGTGATTATGGTTACTGGTTCCCGGGAAAAGAGAAGGATGGCTGCGCCAGTGGAGGCTTTGAGCCGCTCTACAGCGGAGAGACATGGCTGAATCAGCCCCATAAGGGTGGGGTATGGTATTACTCCTGTGAGATTGATCTAGGGTTCTGTGGAGGCTTGCGAGGTGCTGCTACGGTAGTGGCAGAGGATCCGATCTTTGGGAGAATTTGCTATGGCGGAAGACTGGAGGAGAGACCGGATGAGCTGGAGGTCAAATGCAGGGATGGTGTGGGAAGAAAGTTCCATTACATCGGAAGTACAGCACGGTTTCACGCGGAATGTGTCCAGGGGGAATGGGCCAGGGATGGCGGCATTGTCATAGGGAGAGACTTTTGTAGGATCGCGCTGCGGCCTGTGTCTGGCGTGTGGAAGAGAGAGGGACTAAAGGTGCGTGTGCTGACGGAAGGCCTGGGAGGGTACAGACTGGCAGGGACGGATGTGGTTCTCCCGGAGGGGGAGTGGTGCGAGGTGCCTTTGCCGGAGGGAGAGGTACAGTTGCTTTTAGAGAGAGTTTGAGGAGGGGCTGGCAGGGGGACGGAGGCCGGGGCCGGGCAGGCTTTGCTCGGCAGGGGTAACGCTTCGATGAACTAACTGCTAACTTCGACTAGAGCGCCATGGGACGGCGCTCAAGTCTGCGTAAGCAGTGGATTTCATCTCCGCTAAGGGCACCCCTTTGGTGCTTTCGCAAAGTCTGCCCAGCCCCGGCCTCCTGTTTTGCACCCCGGCCAGGTGTTTTGTACAAATATAAGAGAAAAAGGGAATCGAGGTAATGTGGAAATGAAGAAGGAATTTCATCAGGGCAATAGGGCGCGGGTGTATGAGGCTATGAAGTCTCATTCGCTGCTTGTGATGTTTTCAGGGACAGAGGTCCGCAAGACCAATGACGAGCAGTATCCCTTCTACACTGACAGGAATTTTCTGTATCTGACAGGGCTGGACAGCAAGGAATTTGTTCTGCTGGCGTGTAAGGATTCTGAGGGGCAGGTGAAGGAGAAGGTTTATATCCTGCCACCGGATCTGATGAAGGAGCGCTGGATGGGGGAGAGGATTAAGCCAGAGCAGGCGGCGGAGCTGTCGGGCATTGAGGATGTGGCCTTTGTGGAGGAGTTTGGAGCAGATTTCCACAGGCTGGCTTCTCTGGGAAATTATGAATATCTGTATCTGGATACTTACCGCGCGGAGCCAGGGGACAGGGAGACGCCGGCTCATAAGCTATGCAGGAGGGCGGCAGTGGACTATCCGTTCTTGCGAATCGAAAATGCCAATGCCATTGTGCGCAGGCTTCGGACCATTAAGCAGCCCTGTGAGATTGCGGCTATCAGGGAGGCGGAGAAAATCACCAGGGATGGCATTGTGGCTATGATGAAGGCATCAAAGCCAGGGATGTACGAATATCAATATAAGGCTGTCTTTGACTATGCGCTAGGGCAGCATGGGCCTCAGGGGCCAGCGTTTCCCTCTATTATTTCTGCTGGAAGGAACAATTTCTACATCCATTATTACGCGTACAAGGGGCAGGCCCAGGACGGGGATATGATTCTCAATGATGTGGGGGCCTGGTATGACAATCTGATGACGGATGTGTCCAGAGGGTGGCCCTGCAACGGTACCTACAGCGAGAGGCAGAAGCTTTTGTACGAGTGTGCACTGAATACCTCCAACCATATGTTTGACATCATCAAGCCAGGCATGGATATGGAGGAGGTGGACAGGGAGTCCCACAGATATAACGCGGAGCTTATGAAGGATGCTGGGATTCTGCAGGATGTGAAGGATATTGGAACTTATATGTGGCATGGAGGCTCCCATCATGTGGGATATGATGTACATGATGTGGTGGAGCGGCCGAAGGTGCTTGCACCTGGCATGGTGTTCTGCGTGGACATTGGGATTTACCATGAGGAATGGGGGATTGGGTTCAGGCTGGAGGACAATTGTCTGGTGACAGAGCGGGGCTGCGAGAATCTCTCTGCTATTACACCCAGGACCATAGAGGACATAGAGGATACCATGCAGAAGGGATCTGTGGCTGTTTTGTGATAGTTTGCTTCATACAGTCAGGACATGGTTTTTGCGCAGTTGGTGGGGATAGGGAGGAATGACATGGACGATAAAATGCAGATGCACTGGTCGGCGCAGTCCATTGCGGCTATTGTTTTGGGAAATATTTTGTATGCACTGACGGTGAAGGTATTTCTTTTGCCGGCGAATCTGGCCAGCGGTGGCGCCACGGGAATTGCATTGGCAGCACATCATCTGACAGGTGTGTCAGTATCGGGCTTTCTATTCCTTGTGAATGTAAGCATGCTGATTCTGGGTCTGGTGATACTGGGGAAGGCTTTCGTGGCAACCACGCTGGTGAGCACTTTCCTGATTCCTGCGGCATTGGAGGTGTTTGACAGGCTTTTGGGAGAATTTGTGCTGACCCAGGACATTTTGCTGTGCACTCTATTTTCCGGTATTGGGGTTGGCATTTCTCTGGGAATTGTGATTCGCACAGGGGCGTCCACTGGAGGAATGGATATTCCGCCATTGATTCTCTATAAATGCTTTCGGATTCCGGTCTCTGTGAGCCTTTATGTCTTTGATGTCTGCATTTTGTTGCTCCAGGCACCGTTCCAGAAAGCAGAAAATATATTGTATGGGATTGTGTTTGTGCTGCTTTCTGCCATCGCATTGGACAAAACTATGATGATTGGCACGACTCAGACAGAGGTAAAAATCATGAGTGGCAAGTCCCAGGAGATACGGGATGCTATCTTAAAGCAGCTAGACAGAGGCGTGACTTTGCTGAACGCCGAAGGCGGGTATCTCCATGACAAGAATCAAATGATATTCAGTGTCATCTCTAACAGAGAGCTCTTTAAATTGGAGAAGATTGTCCATGGTATCGACCCGGCCAGCTTTATGGTGGTCACCAGGGTCAGTGAGGTGAAGGGGAGAGGGTTCTCTATGGATAAGCATGCTCTTTAGGGCATTGTGCCAGGGCCGCGGAGGATGGGTTACAAATCGCAATTTAGCCAAAGGACAAAAATCTCGCAATGGGGAAAGTGGAATATGAGGGAGATATCCCAATAGCATTTTAAGAATAGAATGGAGGAACGAAAAATGGCATTATTACATGTGGACTTTTTCTCTGATGTGCTGGGCCTGAGCATGAGTATGGACGTGATACTGCCCCAGCAGACCCAAGGACAGATTGGTATGGAAGGGAAGGGAGCGGAAGGAAAATATAAAACCCTGTATCTTCTCCATGGTATGAGCGACGACCAGACCATCTGGCAGAGGAGGACATCTATTGAGCGATACGCAAGCAAGCTGGGAATCGCTGTGGTGATGCCCACCACGCATCTGGCTTTCTACACGGACACCACCTATGGGATGCAATATTGGACTTTCATCTCACAGGAGCTACCTCAAATTTGCTGGCAGTTCTTTCCGCAGATGTCTACAAAGAAAGAGGATACTCTGGCAGCGGGCTTGTCCATGGGCGGCTATGGAGCATGGAAATTAGGCCTTGGAGCCAGCGAAACCTTTGGCGCGGCCGCATCCTTGTCCGGTGCGTTGGATATGGTGGATGACTACAAGAGGAATGTGGATGCTGCTCCAGAGGAATCAGCACGACTTTCTCTTTTCCGGGGAATATTTGGTTCAGCAAAAGCTTTGGAGGGATCGGATAATGATCTGCTGGCATTGGCAGACAAGCTTGTGGCAGAAAAGAAGCCCTTGCCTCGTCTGTACGCCTGGTGCGGCACAGAGGATTTCTTGTATCAGGGGAATCTGAAAGCCTGGGACCATGTGAAAAAGCTGGGGTACGATCTGACCTGTGAGGAGTCTGCGGGAGATCATCAGTGGAAATACTGGGATGAGAAGATTCAGGATGTCCTCAGATGGTGGCTGGGGACAGATCTGGACTTGCAGTGAGAAAGAAAGCGGAAGACAGGCAACGCCCGAAGCTGTAGGCCTGACAGCTTCGGGCGTTTTTGTATACTGGAAATCCGCTGGTGAGTCGGGTGACTTGGTTCCAGTTCAGTCCTTTACCACATTGTGCCGATAATGGGAATTGATTTCCCGGATCTTCGCGGGGTCACATTTCGGCACCCGGTCATAGGTGAGCAGACCATTGGTCTCCTGTTCCACATCAGAAAGCTGGGTGTAACAGAAGCCATAAATCACATCGGAGGCAAGGATGGAGTGGATCACATGGCTGTACTGCTGCAAAAAGTCCGCTTCGTCCGCTGCACAGGTATATCCCCAATTACCACTTTGGTCAGCATGAAAATTAATGCCACCACATTCTGTGATAAGGATGGGTTGCCCTTCATATGTATATCCATCGGCATAGACACTGCGGCCAGCATGGGTGCAAGTAAGCAGCAGTTCCCTGTCCTTCATGGTGCGCTGGAAGAAGGCCTGTTTTTCCGGCTCGTTGGTGCAGCCGTGGTTGTAATTATGGATGGCGCAGATATCACCTTTGGTCATCTCCCAGCCGTCATTGCTAAGCACCAGACGGGTGGGATCCAGGCTTTTGAGAAGATAGTACATACCCATGGTCTGGTTCTGCTGACGAGGGCATAAGCCCACATTGGGAATGGCCCAGCTTTCGTTAAAGGGTACCCATGCCACAATGGAAGGATGATTATAGTCCCGCTTTAGAACTTCAAACCATTCTTCTGCGTAGGAAGAGACATTATTGTCTGTAAACAGACAGGCTGAGGCCATCTCTCCCCAGACCAGAAAGCCCATTTTGTCAGCATGATAGAGGAAACGGGCATCCTCCACCTTCTGGTGCTTTCTGCAGCCGTTGAACCCCATTTCTTTCATCAGACGGATGTCAGTGACAAAATCCTCATCGGAGGGTGCTGTCAGGATGCCATCCCGCCAATAGCCCTGATCCAATACTAACTTAAAATAGTAAGGTCGGTTGTTCAGATAGGTAATACCATCTTTGGTGTGAATTTTGCGCATACCGAAATAGCTCTCCACAGTGTCTACGGCTTTTCCATTTACAATGAGTCGCAGAGTGATATCGTAGAGAGAGGGACTTTCCGGACTCCACAGTCGTCCGTGTCCATGGATGCCGGTATAGAGGATATGGTCCTTGGACAGATGAATGCTGCGGCGGAAAATATGCTGGCTGCAAACTAGGTAGCGATCTCGACAGATGGCTTCTCCCTGGAAGGAAATGTCCGCCTCCAGATACATGTCCTCTTCATATGCCGAAAATTCTGCTTCCAGAGTAACGCAGTCACAGTCTATGTCTGGCGTAAATTTTACATGGGTAATATGGTAAGGCTCCACTGGCTCCAGCCACACGCTCTGCCAGATGCCCGTAGTGCGGGTGTACCAGATGCTGGCACTTTTTTCCTCCCAGAATTGCTTTCCCCGGGGGATGGTTTCGTCCCTGGCAGGATCATAGACAGAGACAGCAATGGTTTGCTCAGAGTCTGTTCTCAGCCAAGGGGTAATGTCCGCGGAGAAGCCCACATTGCCACCCACATGGCTGACGCAGGGCGTACCGTTTACAAATACTGTGCATTCGTAGTCGACTGCCTGGAAATGGAGCAAAATACGCTGTCCCCTCCATTCCTCTGGCAAGCTGAAGCGCCTTTTGTAAAAAACCCGGTCATGGATAGAGGTATCATGGATGCCGCTGAGTTTACTCTCAAAGCAGAAGGGCACCTGGATCTTCTTGTCTAAAATGTAGCTGTCCGCCTCCCAATGCTCCATGCCAGCGCGATTTTCGTCGTCAAAGGCGAAATCCCAGGTGCCGTTGAGACACAGCCAGCTTTTGCGGACAAATTGTGGTCTAGGATACTCTGTTTTTTTCATAGTAACACATCCTTTTCTTCATTTTTAGCTAAAATGGTAATCTCTGAAAGCCTGACGTCTTTGGCACCCTGGTCCAAGGTCAGGGTGATTTCGATGGTATTTGTTTCACAGACATCGAAATACAGAGGGAAGGGCACTGCCTTCTTGTCAGCAATGAATTCTTGCGTTGGGACTCTCTGCCATAAGTAAGGAGAAGATCAATGTG
>CANRZC010000097.1 GCA_947644185.1 uncultured Acetatifactor sp. | reverse complement strand
AAGCCTTGTATTTATCAATAGATTTCAACTTCTTTTTTACTCACACTTTCGGACAGCCGAAGGTGGTCACGCAGGCTCTGGGGGGACGGCCGTTTTTCTGCTCAAAGGCTTTTACATGTTCTCGGCATTTTGCCATGAAGTAGTATTGCCTGGCGGGTTCTTCCCTGGGAGGCTCCTGGGTTATATTAATTCTGTCTAAATCGGTTTTCTTATGATGTGAAGCTTCGTTATACATTTGCTCTTGACTTTCTCCCTTATTCCACATTATTAAGCATTGTCTTCATAGCGATACTCCATCAAATAACAGTCTCTCATCTTTCCCTCATGCAGCTCATGCTCCGGCAAAGGTTTGATGATTCGAAATCCTGTCTTTTGATAACATTTAATCGCCCTTGTGTTTGTCTGATGGGGATCCATGATGACGGCATCAGCCTGTCGTTCTTCCCTTAAGAACTTCAGGACAAGCCTCAGGTATTCCGCCCCGATTCCCCTGTTCCAAAAATCAGGCTCGCCGATGAATTGATCCATGCCGTATACAGTCTCATTCCGATTTTCATATTCATATTCTTTATAGCCTTCGTCAAGAATAGGATAAATTTGACCATAGCCAATGGACCTTCTGTCATATTCCAGAATGACTTTTATTACGCCCTCATCATCCTCTTCAAAAAAGTCCTCATAGATCAGCTCTTCCGTAAACCGCTTGTCTCTCCCCTCATAAAACTCCAGCACGCGCATATCCGTCATCCATTTTAGCAATAGGGCAGCGTCCTCTGGACCCATGGTCCTTATCCTGATTTTACCCTGAGTGATATCCAACATTCCTTATCGGGTAGGCTTGCCCGACTTTTCACTTCCTTTCCTCTACGCCGTATCGAAATCACCTGTCAGTCCTTAGTATACCGAATTTCTTAAGGCATTACAATGATAATCTAAAAAATACTATTGATTCCCCACCTTTTCCGCCACATAATATTTCGCCTGGGCATGCCACATGTCAGCGTACTGACCCTGCCTCGCCAGAAGCTCTTCATGGCTACCCCGCTCCACGATTTGTCCGTCTTCGAATACAACAATGTCGTCGCAGAACCGACAGCTTGCCATACGATGGGAAATGTAAATGCTGGTCTTGTCTTTCACCATCTCATGGAATTTTGTGTAGACTTCCGCCTCGCTGATGGGATCTAGGGCTGCCGTGGGCTCGTCCAGCACCACGAAAGGCGCATCCTTGTACAAGGCTCTCGCCAGCGCCAGCTTCTGGGCCTCACCGCCACTGATGTCCACGCCGCCCTCCCTGTCCACAAACAACAATGTGTCTGTCCCCTGGGGGAGCCTGCTCGCAAACTCCCAGACCCCGGCCCGCTCTAAGCTGTCTCGGATTCTGCCATCCTCCTTTTCATATCCCGCCGTCAGGTTCTGCCACAGAGGGAAAGCAAACAGCTTGAAATCCTGGAACACCACGCCAAACAGCTCCCTGTACTCTTCCTCTCTGTACTTGCGGATGTCGATGCCATTCAGGGTGATAATCCCTTCCGTAGGTTCATACAGCCTGCACAGAAGCTTTACAAAAGTGGTCTTGCCCGCGCCGTTCTTTCCCACCAGCGCAAGCTTGTTCTTCAGAGTCAGCTTGCAGTCCACATGCTTCAGGATCATCTCCTGGCTGCCTGGATACTGAAAGCTCACGTCCTTAAACTCGATCTCATACTCTCCGTCCAGGCGCTTCTCCACGGGAATCGTACCTGTGGCATGGCTGCTCTCCAGCTTCATCAGCTCCAGGAAGTCTGCCATGTAGACGCTGGTAATCTTGATTACTGTACTGTACATGGTGATGCTCTGCAGACCACCGGACAGCTTTACCATAGCCCCAGTGTACTGGGTAAAGGCTCCTATGGTAATGGCTCCTGCCAGCGCTTTCACCGCCACAAAGAGATAACTGAACAGGGTAAAAAAGCCATTGGCCAGATTGATCTTAAGCCCGCCTTTGATTTCCGTATCCCACATTCTGTCGAACAATCGGTCACTTTTCTCATTGCATTTCCTGATATTGTCCACCAGCATATCTTTCATGTCATAGATGCGGATCACCTTTGCCGCCTGGAGGTTCATCATCACCCTGGACAGCAGGTAATTCAGCGTCGTCTGCACCCCAGTGTATTCCTCCATGATTTTTTCCGAATTCTTCACCATTCCCGAGCTCTGCCTTGCCCTATATATGCCTGTCAGGCAGAGGAACAGGAACAACAATGCCACAGACACCGCCGGACGCGCCGCAAAGCAAAGCACAGAGTCCTGCGCTGTGGGTTGGGTGAAGCACAGCGCCCCGATCATTCCCAGGGCTCCTGCAATTTCCAGCAGCCCGGAAAGCAGGCCCTGGTAATTGTCTACCACAGCGCCCAGCCCACCGTAAACTTGGGCCGTGCGCTCAGAGTTGTATATCCTGTCTGACACCTGAGGCTGCTCCATGGTCTCGTAATCTAAAGATGCCGTCTTCTCCCGCATCATAACGGCAAAGGCAAGAGTACAGCGCTGGGCGGATTTTGCATATGCCTTTTTTAGCAGCTCCTCAGCCACGCCGAAAATCAGCCCAGAGGCCACCACAGCACAGCCCCAGGAAAAGCTCTCCTGAAACCGCCCCTCCAGCAGGGTGTCAATCAGCTGTGCCGTCAGGTACAGACCCAGATATGCGCCCGACACCTTCAGCACACTGCTTATGATCCGCAGGGGTATGGCCGTTGCATCCACTCTGTGGACAAACTGTAACAGCTCAAAACCTGCCCTGTGATATTCCAGGGAATTGATGCGCCTGGCAAAAAAACCTTTGCTGTCTTTTTTTATCCTCATAGGAATGCCTCCCTCTCTGCTCTTATTTTCGCTTCTTTCTCATAATACTGGGCCTGGGTACGGAACATGGCAGCATATGCCCCCTGCTTTTCCATCAACTGCCGGTGATCTCCCTCCTCTGTGATCTCCCCTTTTTCCATATACAGGATGCGGTCGCAGAACTTGGTGGAGCTGAGCCTGTGGGAAATGAAAACGCTAGTCTTGTCTTTGGTCATCTCATAATATTTCTCATACATCTGGCTCTCCGCAATTGGATCCAGGGCCGCAGTGGGCTCGTCCAGAATGACTACAGGTGCGGCTTTGTAAAGGGCCCTTGCCAGCATTAGCCGCTGGAGCTCTCCGCCAGACAGGGCCACGCCCGCGGCATCCAGCTCCTTGTTCAGGTAGGTCTCTTCCTTTTCCGGGAGCTCTTGCACCCTTTCCCACAGCCCCGCGTCCCTCAGGCTCTGTTCCAGCCTCCTGCCATCGGTTTGCGCCGCGGCCCCACAGGAGACATTGTCCGACAGAGGGAAGGAAAAGGCAAACACCTCCTGGAATACCACCGCGAATTCCTTGCGGTATGCTTCCGGTGAAAGCATGGACACATCCTGCCCATCCAGATACACTTTCCCACAGGAGGGGCGGTACAATCCACAGATCAGCTTTATCAGCGTGGATTTCCCGGCGCCATTCATGCCCACCAGAGCAATCTTCTCTCCAGGCCTGATGGTCAGCTTCAGATCGTGGACCGCATCCCTGTCATTTCCCTCATACCGAAACGATACATGCTCCAGGCGGATCTCATGGGCAATCCCTGGGCGATTTACCAGGGATTGCCCCAGCTTGTCGCATCCTGGCACCTTTCCCGAGAATTCCAGGAAGTCCCGATAGCGGTTCATATATCGATCATTGCGCAGGATTTCCCCATAGGCTTCCGACAGGGATTTCATCCAGCCTCCAAAGCCAGCAACGATACCCACATAGAGCAAAAATAAAGACAATCCAATCTTACCCATGGCTAGCTGGCCGATCAGGTATCCATAGACCACAAGATCCCTGATAGCTGCCAGGAAACGTTCGAAAAGCGAGGCATTGATGAAGCAGCCTTTCTGTCTACCTGTCCAGTAGACCATCTCTCCTGTCATCTTCCCGAATTCCTCCCGGAACCATCTCCACATGCGGTAAATCCGGAGGTCCTTGCCATTTGCCGGGACCAGGACCTCCCGCTTCAGATACTCATATCCCTGGCTGGCCCTGATATAGCGCTTCTCATGCTCTGCGCCCCTGCGGTCTGCGAAGACATTGACGGCCAGATCTGCTCCTGCCATCGCCAGCAGCAACAAAAGCAGCCAGAGATTCCTCCTGCCGATGACGACAGAGTAGACAAACAGGCTCCCCAGAGAGGTGGCGGCCCTTGCAAATCCCGACAGGTATGCCTCGATTCCAGTACCATCGCCATTGAAGATATTCTTTCTGGCTCCCTCCAGCTTTCTCTGGCCCCTGGCGCTCTCCAGCTGCTGAAAATCCGCCGTCAGGCAGGCATCAAAGAACTCCGTGCCAAGGCGCCCCCTGAACAGGAACCTGGACTTTTTCGCCATGCCCGCCAGGTAGCTTTGAGCAAGCTGCAATAGCTGCAGCGCCAGCACATACCCTGCCAGGGACAGGAAGATAACCTCCGGCTGCCAGCCGCTCCCCAGCAGATAGACCACTGCGCTGGGCAGGGCCATGGCTGCAAAGGGCTGCAGCACGGACAGGCCTATGTCCGCTCCCATGGCCGCCAGATTTCCTCCCCCCATGATCTGTGCAAACCACCCAAAGGCAGTCTTGCAGTTGTCCCACAGAGGGTAATGTCTCTCGTCGGCATGCCCATCCGCCATCTGTTGCCCTATCATTTTCTTTTGCTTTTCTTTCACTCTTTTCATATCTTTCCTGTAGTGCCTCCCTCCTTTTGCAAGTCTCACAGACACAATATAAAATGAAAATCCCCCGAAAGGAGGATTTTCGCATGAAATGTTCCTTTTGAAACCCGAATTGTAAAAGTAGGCCCTACAGGGGCAGTGTCACCTCCGCCGCGAAGATGCCAGGCTCATTGGCCAGGGTCAGATAGCCATTGTACTTGTCCGTCACCGCCTTGACCCGCTTCATGCCCAACCCGTGATTCCCCCGCTTGGTGGAAATGTAGTTCCGCTGGTTAAAATCCAGATCCTCCTCGGCGGAGTTCTGGACGGAGACATAGAGCTGGGACTTGTTCACCACCATGTAGATGCGCAGGAATCGCTGTTCTTCTGTAACCTTTTCACAGGCTTCCAGGGCATTGTCCAGAAGGTTGCCCAACAGCACGCACAGATCCACATCCTCTATGGACAGCCTCTCTGGCAAAATGGCCTTGCAGTTCACTTGAATTCCCTTTTGCTCCCCAAGGGACAGTTTGCTGTTCAGTATGGCATCCGCCATCAGATTGCCGGACTTGACATAGGTGTCTACCTTGTCTAGGTTCTGTTCCAGATCATCCAGATATCCTTTCATCTCCTCCAGCTGCCCTGCGGCAATCTGTGCTTTCATCACCTGGAGATGGTTATGGTAATCATGCCGCCAGCCCCGCATATTCAGGTAGATTTCCTTTACTTCCTCGTACTGATGGCTCAGGACATCTCTCTGGAAACGCTCTGTCCTGGCTTCAAAGCCATGGCGATAGGACGAAAATGTCCCCTCCAGCGAGAGGAACAAAAGCACTTCCACCGCCAGGAAACCAAGCAGCATGGCCGTATCGGCTGCGGCCCTGATTTTCCAGAGATACAGGCTTATGATTCCGTAGACAGCCATATTCACCAGACTGTTCCATATCCGGAAATGTCCACGGGAAAACTCTCCCCTCCTGCCTGCATATGCAAGCATTAGCAGGAAGAACGCCAGCACCACACCATTGGTCAAAACAAGCACAACGGGGGTCTGGGTCAGGGCAAAGGGCACCAGAACAAAGCCTGGAGCCAACGCTTTCCACCATTGCTGTCTAAAAGGGGTGGCATCGTAAAACAGCATATACAAAAAGAGCGCCAGCACGATTACAAGCCAGCCCACAATCGTCAGCCACTTTCCGGCAGATGCGGTGATGCCAGGGGCGACCAGGGGCACGATTCCTGCGGCCAGCGCTATCCCCGCCGTGATTCCCCAGACTGCGATTCTCTTTCCCTTTCCTTTTTCCAAATCGCAGATCTGCTCGATATAGTATTGATACAAAGCCAGCCATATCAGCCAGACTCCCAGTCGCAGCATACCGCTTTTTCCTTCCTGGAACGCGTTCTTCCATGGAATGCATTTTCCGTTATTTCCACAGGCAAAGTACACCTCAAAAGCTCTGCCTGCGGAAATACTCCATGTAAGCCCGGTTCAGTTCCTCCCATTTTCCCCTGGCAATGGGGACTGCCATCTGGTTATCCATTCGGATTTCCTTTTTCCCGATTCGTTCCACATGCTCTAGATTGACACAGTAGGATCTGTGGGGCTTGAAAAAGGCATCGCTACAGGACAGCTTCATCAGCTCCAGTTCCAGCTGCCGGAGTCCTGTTTTGCAGACCAGCTTCTCCCCGTCTCGTTTCCAGAGGATACAGTCATGCCCATCGCCCTCCAGGCAGCAGATGTCCGCCAGGTACACTTTCTCCACTTCCCCGCCAAAAAGCGACACCAGGATTGCAGCCCGCTTAGCGGCCCGCTCCCTGGCCCTGTCAAGCGCCGCCCACAGGCGCTGTCTTTTTACGGGTTTTACAAGATAGGATACAGCCTCCAGGTCATATCCATCCAGGGCAAAGTCGGGATTGCCTGTCACGAAGATAATGCTCACAGGATTTCCCATCTGCCGCAGCTTCTTTGCCAGCGCCAGCCCGTCTGTCCCTGGCATCTCAATGTCCAGAAGGAGGATGTCCGTATTTTTCCGCTCTTCCCAGGCAAACAGAAAGGCATCCGCGCTAAGGTATTGTTCCACACTGCACGGCTCTCTTTCTGCCATGGATTGCCCTTCCATGGAATGCCCTTTTTCCATGGAATTTCCCTCTTCCATTGCCCAGGCTTCCACCTCCCCGGACAGATACTCCAGAAATCTCCTGTCGTCGTCACATATGGCTAGATGCAGCATATTTCACCGCCAGCTTCAAAAGCAGCTTTGTCACTTTCTCCATGTATTGCACGCTGGCGAACTCATAGCGGCTGTGGCCATTGGCCGATCCATTGCAGAGGTTGGGGCAGGGCAAACCCTCAAAGGAAAGCCTTGCGCCATCTGTGCCACCCCGGATGGGGCTCACTACCGGCTCACCACCCAGTTCTCTTATGGCTTCAGAGGCATTGTCTATCAGATGCATATGGGGCTCTAATACTTCCCACATATTGTAATAGCTGTCTTTCATCTCCACCTCCACGGTTCCCTGGCCATACTTCTGATTTAGGAAATCCGCACACTGTTGAAAGACCAGCTTCTTTTCCTCGAACAGCTCCCTGTCATGGTCGCGGATGATGTAGTCTGACACTGTCCTGTCCACAGTGCCCTGAATGCCGTCCAGGTGGAAAAAGCCCTCCCGCCCCTCTGTGTACATGGGGTTCTGGAAGACCGGGAGGAGGCTTTGGAACTCATAGGCTATGAGGATGGAATTGACCATCCTACCCTTTGCGCCGCCCGGATGGACGCTGCGCCCGTTCACAATGAGCTTGGCCCCAGCTGCGTTGAAGGTCTCCGCCTGCAGGCCGCCGAATCCGCCGCCATCTACGGTGTAGGCGAAATCCGCGCCAAAGAGCTTTATGTCAAAATATTTCGTGCCCTCTCCGATCTCCTCGTCCGGCGTAAAACCAATGCGCAGCTTTCCGTGCTTTATCTCCGGGTGCTGGAGAAGGTATTCGCTGGCTGCCATGATCTCCGCGATACCACACTTGTCGTCCCCGCCCAGGAGCGTGGTGCCATCCGTCAAGATCAGGTCATGTCCCACGTACTCTGCCATCTCCGGGAAATCCGCTCTTTTCAGCACAATGTTCTCAGCTTCGTTCAGCACGATGTCCCCGCCGTCATAGTTTTCCAGGATCCAGGGCTTCGTATCCACATTGGATACTGCGGGGGAAGTGTCCATATGGGCGATCAGCCCCAGCACCGGCGCATCCTCGCAGCCTTCTGAAGCGGGGACGGTTGCGTATACATAGCAGTGTTCCTTATCATAGGTGATTTCTGTAGCCCCTATGGCCTCCAGCTGCTCAGCCAGGAGTTTTGCCAGGTCATGCTGCTTCAGCGTGCTGGGTGATGTGCCAGTCGTCTCATCGGACTGGGTGTCGATTTTTGCGTACTGTAAAAAATAGTCGATTGTCTTAGACATGTTCTGTTGACCTCTCTTTTTTGTATTCCTACAGGCCAAAATATTGGCGATGATACTGCCCTCCTGCGTTATCTGGTTCCAATCATACCATGAATC
>CANRZC010000096.1 GCA_947644185.1 uncultured Acetatifactor sp. | reverse complement strand
GTTGCCGTGGCTTCATCGATCCTATGTATCTCCACCAACTCTGAATAAGAGAAATTCTATAAAATTGTGTGAATAGCTTTTATTTGCTTTCTACCTTACTACAAATATACATGGCTGTCAATAGGATTTTTCATCCTAATTCTGGCTAAGCCGCTTCTCCATATATTCATATCCGTAGTGAGTACGGTATTTTAACGCAGTGGACTTTGTTATCTTCCCCTCCTGACACAGCCGCAGCAGATTTCCATCCATAGTACACATGCCCTCATTGGCGCCAGACTGCATAGCGGCATTTAGCTGATTCACCTTGTTTTCCCGGATCATATTCTGAATGGCATCTGTGGACTTCATTACCTCGAACACAGGAATACGAATCTGATTGCCTTCCCCATCCTCCATGGTAGAGGGTACAAGCTGCTGACAGACCACAGCTTTCAACACCTGTGCCAGCTGAGTTCTAGCCTGCTCTTTTTCTGGGAACACGTCCACGATACGGTTGATGGTATCTGCCGCACTGTTAGTATGCAGGGTGCTGAACACCAGCACACCGGTCTCCGCCGCAATCAAAGCTGCGGACATGGTGTCATAATCCCGCATCTCCCCCAGCAAAATCACATCCGGGCTTTCCCGCAGCGCAGAGCGCAAAGCACTTAAATAGCCGGGTGTGTCAATGGAGATCTCTCTCTGACTTACAATGGACTTTTTGTGTCGGTGAATATATTCGATAGGGTCCTCCATGGTGATAATATGGCAGTCCCTCTTGCTGTTGATCCGGTCAATCATACAGGCCAGAGTCGTGGTCTTACCCGTGCCTGCAGCACCTGTCACCAGCACAAGTCCACCGTTCTTCCGATTCCTGCCCTCAGAATCATCCGTCAGAGCCAGGATATCCTCCGGGATTCCCAGCTTCTGGGGGTTGGGCAGTTCAAAGCGAATGACGCGAATCACCGCTGCCAGAGACCCTCTCTGCCGAAAGATATTCACGCGAAAACGCCCACCTGGAAAGTCATCTCGCCTGGACATGGACAGTGAGAAGTCGTCATCCTCTCCTGCCTCCAGCCTAGCTTTGGTCCTCCTGGCCTCCCCATAAATCTGCTCTACCAGCTCTCCAATATCTTTTGGCATCAAAGGGGACATATCCATCCGCACCTGTACACCACCCCGTTTCATGGTCACTGGTAATCCGGCTACCAGAAAGATATCCGCCACATCCTCATCCCGCACTGCCTGCTCCAGAATCTCCCGTAATTTCATATTCCTATCCACCCTTCTGCTTTCTTAAACCTCCCACTTTGCGAGGCACCTACACAAAAAACTATCTGTTGTCTTCACGCTTTTCACGCTTATCCGGGCCACAAATTCAAGTCCTCATCCAACTCCCATTCCTTCTGTATCCTCCAACTGACCACACGCAGGATTCCACTTTCACCGGTAATTCCCACTCGCAGTCGGAAGGCACCCTGTTCAAAGGTCCGCCAGACAATGCCCTCTTCCACACTCTCTATGTCTGCCAGCATCTCCAGCCCCTTTCCCTGCTGCAGAGCCTCTGAGGCAGTTTGCAGAAAGGATTGTCCCTGGGCCTCCAGTTCATATCGGGTCCTCACTGTCTCACCATATTCTTCCGCCAGTCTCCAATCCGCTCGGGCTGTGGAAAATGCAAGAATCCCCAGCGTTGTCATGCAGATACTGATAATGGTCAAAAGAAGCGCCAGAGGCCCCAGCTTAATCGGTATATGCTTCATAGCTTGCCGTCCTTTTTTATTTTTCCTTAATCCACTCCTATAAATACCTTCGTCTCCAGGGTATAGACAGGTTCTGTCCTCCCCCTTCCATATACCAGGATAATGGCTTTTACAAGGCCCTCTTCCACGGAATCATCTGGTATCCACTGAATATCCATCCATATCGTCCCCTCTGATACCGGATTCCCGTCGTCGTCATACTGCACTCGGAGGATGCTCTCACCACTGTCACTGGCAGTGAATTCCCCATTCCCATTTTCTTCCAGCAGGGCCCGTACTTCCTCTAGACTGCCGGAAGCCATCACAGCCTCTGCTCCATTCTCTGCCAGGTGTACTGCACTGGTCAAAAGCGCCGCATCCCGACTCTTTTGTCCTGACCAGGCAAACAGCTTTGTCAGCACCAGAATTACCACAGCAAACAAGGCCACCAGAATCAGGGCTTCTATGTAGAATGCTGTTTTTCTGCGCCCTGCCTTTCTCTCTCCGGATCTGCCGCTATCCTCAATCATCTGCGGCCACCTCCTTCTCCGCCTTGCTCCTTAAGCCAAACAGCACTCTTCCTGCATCTGTGGTCACAGCATAGATATCATTTCCCAGCTCTTCCACTTGGAATATACTGGTCTCCCCAATGACTTGTGCCATATCCGGGGATAATTCCCCGTCCACCTGTCCGTAGTCCTCCACAAGGCAGTCCCCATAGCGATAAATTCGCAGTGCATATCCGCTTTCGCCGTCTCCAATGACCAAAACCGGCTCTCCTGCCTCTTTTGCTATGGACACCGCGCCTTCTGTGTCGTTCATCCGCACACAAGTAGAAATATAGGAAAGCAAGGCCCTCTCCTGGTTGTTTTCAGTTTGCTCTGCAACAATACTTCCATAGGTCTGTGCGCCGAAAATGACCATCAGGAAAAATCCAGCCAGAAAAATTCCAGCCACTGCCATTGTATAGATGCCAGACAAACCGCCATCTCGCTTCACAGGCCACACCTCCCTCTATAAGTTAGTCCCTGCTAATCACCCTCACCGCAGGTGGTATATTGGATGCAAAAATATCATAGCTCACATAGAATTCCTTTTCATTCATCTGAAGGCCATAATTCTCCTTCAGATAATCCAAGCTGGGGGGATAGGCCCCCTCCACCACATAGCACTGCAGTGCGCAGCGCTCTATGGCAGCTTTCATGGCCTTGACACTCTCCTCATCCATATTCCTGCCTGAGGTAGGCAGCACAAAATGCCACACACAGACAGCTATGAGAGCCACAGCCACAGCAAGTACCAAAGCAGGCCATTTCTTTCTCTTTTTATCCACATACATCTGCCTTACCTCCCTCAGCCTATGTACCAGACTATCCGATGGAATTCATCATGCCGATGAGAGGCAGCATGACACTCAGCAAAGATAGTCCCACCGCTACCATCAAGACACCGGAAAGCAGCGGATCCACAATGCCTACCAGTCGATCCACCAGCTCAGTACAATGATCTGCCAGCAATCCCGTAAGCTTACGCAGCACAGCCTCCAAACTGCCACTGCGCTCTCCGGCCAGAAGCATTCTCCCATAAACAGGCTCAAAAAGTCCTTCGTCATAGGCAGCCTGAGCTATTCCGTGCCCCTCTCCCATACGGCCCTGGCAGCGTTCTACTTTCTCCTCCACAGGCTTACAGGATGTCATCTTTCGGCTCTCTGTCACAGCAATATCCTGCATCTGTCCGCTGGCAAGGAATGTTGACAGCGCCGCCGTAAAGCGAAACATTCCAAAGCTTTCCAGAATGGACCCACTAAACGAAAATTTATGTAGAATACTTTCTACGATATTTCGTTTTTTACTGTTCCACAATACAAACCCTAAGACAAGTGTCACTGCCAATACCAGCATGACAATCAATGCTACCCAGCACAGCATATAAGCCCAATTTACATATGCATAGGAGGATGCCGTCAGGCTTCCGGTTAAGCTGTTATACACATCTGTAAAGGCTGGCAGTACCATGGCCAACATAATAATCAATACAATAATGGTGATACCCAGCATAGCCACCGGATAAATCACTGCATTTTTCAGTTTATTTCGAATATTCTTCTGATCCTCATAGTACCGTGCCAGCTGGAATAGCACATCCTCCAGCCGTCCGGCACTCTCCCCTGCCGAAACCATGTGTATGGCATATTCCGGGAAAATGCCCGTAGCCTCCATGGCCACAGCCAGCCCCTTCCCAGCTTCTGTCTCCGCCTGCATGATTACCAGTCCATCTTCCAAAGGACCTGTGTGTCCACTGCTGGATCGAAGCAAAGCCACAGCTTCGTCCATTTGGATTCCGGACTGCACCATCATTGCCATGCTCTCGCAGAACGCGCTGACCCCCAGACTGTCCAGCTTCCCACGCCTCATAATGCCCCTCCTTCTATCTTGGTCCCTGCCAATTCTTCATTCCGTTCCCTTTTTAATAATATAGTTCATCCAGATAGTTCCCGCCATCTCCAATAAAGGAGGTATCCGCACCATTGGCTGAAAAAGTCAGATCCAATCGGTTCCAGCTGCCTGCCTTCACCTCGTACTTCACAGTCACCCAGCCGGTCTCCTCTGTATAGAACATGTTCCAGGCATGGTAGATATCATCCGGCGACACATCCCCAAAGACCATCTTTGTGGGAATCCCCTGACTGCGCAGCATGCCTGCTACCAGAGAAGCATAGTCAAAGCAAATACCCTTTCCCATCCGCAGCGTATCATCCAGCACTGGCATATAGCCTGTGGTCTTCTGCACCGCTTCCGCCTTTTCCCTGTCATAGACGATATTGTCACATACATAGTCAAAAACAGCCCCCACCACCCCAAGGGCAGTCTCCTCCTGGGAGGCTAACTGGGCAGCCAATTTGACACATTCCGAGTCCTGGTTATAATCCACATAGGCACTGGGCCGTAAAAATGGCTGAAATTCATCCTTCAATGTCACTTCACAGTCTATGGAAAAAAGAGGTCTGTACTTTGTGGACTCCACATTCTCCAGAGCCTTGATGGTATAAGTGCCATCTCCCTCCTGAAGGGGAAATATCACTGGCGTTCCGTCTGAGGGCACATTATACCGATATTCCGTCTCTCCTATAAATACCTGGAGCTTGATGCGGGTGTTGGACTCTCCTGAGACGCCTATGTAGCCCTCATCCGTGTGCTCCAGATCCAGCTTCACCTGTCCATTTCCCTGGGCATGCTCGGCATGGTAGGCAGAGTCTGCAAACTCCGGCGCCTGATATGGGGTAAATTCCTCCGGCTTTTCCTCTGTGGAAGCGCTGGATGGCTTTGGCGCTGCATCATACTCTTGATTCTCCACCACCACCTGGGAAGTATCCTCTTTTGCCACATCAGAGGAATTGGACAGCGCATTCCCTATGGACGCCTCTTCCGGCACAGCTGGACCACCGCATCCGCTTATGAGCAATGGCAATAGCATCATCGGCATAAGGCATCGTCGTATACTGCACCGCATAGATTTCACCACCTCTCTTTGCCAAAAAGGCCTTATCAACCCATGACAAGACCCTTCCTATCCTCTCTAATTGAGTAGGGGAATGCCCTTCTCCACTACTCGCCGCGCGGCCCGCACGCCGCCTAAGCGGCATATTACCTTTGTGCGGGCCTGTGCATAAAAAAGTGCCGCAAGAGAGCGGCACTTAAAAGTTGCTTCGCAACTTTGCCGGTGTTACTTTTGCGTAGAACTTTCCTATAATATAAAAATACAGCTCCCAGGGCCCATCCCCTGCGCTTACCCTACCTTCAGCTTGAATCTCTGGACATCCTTGTCTGTCTCTACCAGCTCAATCTGGGCCCCCAGATTTTGCAGTTTTATATGGAAATCCTCATAGCCTCTCGCAATATATTTAATATCGTCAACGGTGCTGAAGCCCTCCGCGGCCAAAGCGGCAATCACTAGCGCAGCTCCTCCTCGCAGATCTGGCACTGTAATACTGGCTCCCGTATACCGATCCACACCGTCGATAATGGCTGTGTCTCCGCCTTCTACTTTCACATCAGCCCCCATCCGCACCAGTTCATCCACATATTTGAATCGATTTTCAAATACACTCTCTGTGACAATACTGGTACCTCTGGCAAGGGCTAGCGCAACCGTAATCTGGGGCTGCATATCTGTGGGGAAACCAGGATAGGGCAAAGTCCTTACCTGTGTATGGGCCAAGGGCTTAGAAGCCACTACCCGGATACAGTCATCCGCCTCCTCCACCTCACAGCCTATCTCCAAAAGCTTCGCTGTAATGGATTCCAAATGCTTCGGAATCACATTCTTTACAGTTACATCCCCCTTTGTGGCTGCTGCTGCAAACATATAAGTTCCCGCCTCTATCTGATCGGGAATGATGGTATAATCTGTACCATGGAGCTTTTCCACACCGCGGATTTTAATCACATCTGTTCCAGCTCCCTTGATATTGGCACCACAGCTGCTTAAGAAATTGGCCACATCCACCACATGTGGCTCCTTTGCACAGTTCTCGATAATGGTCGTTCCCTCTGCCATGGTGGCGGCCATCATCACATTGATGGTAGCGCCTACACTGACCTTATCCATATAGATATGACTGCCACGCAAATGTTCTGCCTTTGCCTTAATCAGGCCATGCTCTATGATCACCTCGGCACCCAGGGCTCGAAAGCCCTTGATGTGCTGATCCACGGCACGGCTGCCAATGTCACAGCCTCCCGGCAGAACCACCTCTGCACGCTTATACTTTCCTAAAAATGCTCCTAAAAGATAATACGAACCTCTGATTTTCTTACATCCCTCATGCTCTACGGTCAAGTTGTGAATATGGCCTGCATTGATGAGAACTCTATGCCGGTTGATGCGCTTTACTATGGCGCCAATGCTAACCATTGCTTCCAACATTACATCCATATCCCGCACATCAGGGATATTATCTATATACACGGTCTCATCCGTCATAGCGGCTGCGGCAAAGATAGGGAGCGCCGCATTCTTCGCACCTGCTATCTCCACATCCCCTACCAGCGGATTCCCGCCTTTGATTATATATTGTTCCATTTGCTTTTCCTCTACTTAGGGTCATAGTATTTATCACGCCATATGTTTTCATACAGCCATGACTTTTCACATGCAGTCTATCTTACCACATTTTCCCTCGTTTGTAAATCGAACATACTTTCCGTCATCTGTCCAAATAATCCAAAGGGTTCACCTGTGTGCCATTTATCAATATTTCAAAGTGCAAATGGGGCCCTGTGCTGACACCGGTATTTCCACTGAGCGCGATTCTGTCTCCCTGCTTCACAGTCTGCCCTGCGCTGACCAAAACTTTGCTCAGATGTCCATATCTGGTCTGTCTGCCATCCTCGTGGTTAATATAGACTACGTAGCCGTAGCCGCTTCCCCAGCCGGCCTTTACTACAGTGCCGCCACATGAGGCGTAGACCGGAGTGCCAGTAGGTGTAGCCCAGTCCACTCCCTTATGGTAAGAGCTGGCGCCCTTGGTAGGCGCTCTTCTCCTTCCGAAGCTGGAGGTCTGGACGCCTCCTGAAATAGGTCTGACATAAATGGGTGGTATCTTTGTCCCCCGCTCCACGATCTTCGGCACAGCCTCCATGACAATTTCCTGCTTGAGGATTTCCCGTCCTACTTCCTTGTCATTTCGATAGGTTACATCTGCCACCACTTTGCGGAAGCCCGCTGACGGAAGCTGATGGACCAAAGTCTGATTGGTATACCAGTTATCATTTTCAATATAGATGATATCTGCATTGTAGCTTTCCTCGTAGTATTCCTCCTCCACTCTGGCCACGGACAACTCCGGCTCTGGCACAGTGATCAGCAGTTCTTGCCCTATCTGCAGGGTAGCGTTCACATCCTCTAAGCTGTCGTTCATCTCCACAATGGTGTCCATGGGAATATTTACCTTAATGGCAATCTCAGACAGGGTATCCCCCCCTACCACCTCATACACGCTGGGGGTCTCCTGCTCCATGATAACCAGGTTGATAGCCTGCTCTAGCTCTGTCAACTGATTCTCTGGAAGATAGGACTCTACGATTTCCACATCATCCACAAAGGACATATTCTGGATTCCCAGCTCATAGTCCTTAAAATCCTTCTCCTGCTCTGTGGCCTGCTGTCCCTTGATACTGGATATCAGCGTCTGGACACCAGCCTCTGTATAGGTGTGCCAGCTTTCATCTTCCTGGGCAGCAGCCACCACATTTGCAGTCAATACACCAAATTCTCTGTTGTCATCATTTTTTAGCTCGATAGTAAACTTCCCCTGATTGCCGTATTTGTCAATAGCAGCCTGAAGAAGTGTCTGTACATCCCCCATGCTGGACAGATTGACTGTATACTCATCTACCTTCAGGGTGTAGGAACGGTGCAGTGTCTCCTGAATGTTGGCCCGAAGGGCTTCCTCCATTCGCAAAGCCACTTCTTCTTCCCGGTCCACTTCCCCCCAGAGGACCTGCTCTCCCACTACAGTCACGTCTGCTTTCATGAACACCAGCTCTGTGTTCTGGGCCACCACATTCTTTCTGGCCTGGAGCAACAGCTCATC
>CANRZC010000095.1 GCA_947644185.1 uncultured Acetatifactor sp. | reverse complement strand
TCTCGCAATGTGCGCCAGTCGGATTGCGCCTGTAACACTAACGTGTCCACCCCTCCCAAAGTCCTTTTGCATATAGTATCCCCATTCTTTTTTTGCAAAAAAATAAAAATTTTACCAAAAAGCCCACCAGGAAAAAAGGCAGATTCCAGATCCGCTGGAAAAGTGGCATGTTCTTCGCTATCACATAGATACTATTGGCGGCGGCTAACTTTGTTTTCCATGGATTATAGCGGGATCCGCTGGATGCACTGCCATAGTGGACCACCTCTGCCCCTGGCTCATAGAAGCTGCGATAGCCATGGATGCGGGCCCGATATCCTATGTCCAAATCCTCCAAATAGGCAAAATGGCTTTCGTCAAACAGACCGATTTCGTCAAATACGCTTTTTCTGTAGATGGAAGCACCTCCGCAGGCAGAAAAAATTTCCACCCGCTTATCATACTTGGTGGCAGGTTGCCCCTTTCCCCTGGCATAGGCCCAGCCCAGCACACAATACCTGTCCCCGGCATCGTCAATTAGGTCCGGCTGGTCCCACATGCGCATACTGGCGCTGATCCCAAAGGCAGCTGGTCTCGCCTCTATCCCCTGACAGAGCACACGGACAAAGCCAGGTGATACCTTTGTATCATTGTTTAGCAGAATCACATAGGGCGTCTCTGTGGCCTGGATTCCCACATTCACTGCATGGCAGAAACCGGTGTTGGTCTTTAGCGGAATTACTCGAATCCCTGGAAATAGTTCCTCCACCAGCTGGCAGCTTCCGTCTTCTGAGCCATTATCCACTACAATAATGTCGTATTCCTCAGCTTCCATGTCCTGATTTTCCAGGGCTTTCAGGCATTCCTCTATAAATTTGATTCCGTTATAGTTTGGGATGACCACTGTCACCTTTTTCATAACTACTCCTTTGTTTCAAGTGAGTGTTTTCTATCTACAGGCCAATACACCACCCGATACCCAGCTTCCCTCAAGGCCTTCCCCAGCTCTAGGCTCAGCTTTACTATATCGCATCCCTTAGGTAAGCAGGAAGCGTCAAACACGTCGGTTCCCGGTACTTCTCTGTATTCTACACCGGTCACCCTCTGGAAGATCTCCCTGCACTCCGGCCGCACCCGGATATTTCGGATGTCCACGGCCTCCGCCTCCTGGTTCAAGACTGCTTTGTGCAGATAGCCGCTGTAGTGTATGGAAAGATTTCCATACAGTGCCTCACCTGCCTTGAATCCCCCGCCCTGGGCCTGTTCTATATGGGGATATCCAGCCGAATGAGGACCTTTCTCTGGGACTGCAGCCCTAGGAGTGCTCGGGTAGCCCTTGACATTTGCCATTGTCAAACGCCTTTGGGCAGCCTCCTGCTCTCCCACCAGCCTACCGCTGACTACCCTGCCATGCCTGATCACTCTGCCACCTATGGCGCCAATGTCTGCTCTGCTGGCAAAAGGGCTGCCCTTGTAGCACAGGGTATAGAATCCCATATGGGCAGTGTCCAAGGCTACAGCCTGCCAGTGGGCCTGATCTGCAAAATCCTGCAGTGCCAGACGTCCAGCTTCATAGGCATATCCCTTGCTTTCAGGGTTCTCTGCAGTAGAGCCCCTGTGGCATCTCCAGTGGTAGAGTACCTTAGGAATATGAAGGATTGTCTCCTCCTGTCCCTTTAGTGCCAAAACTGCCCGCAACACCAGATCATAGTCCTGTGCACCATCATATTTTCCCCGGAATTTCAGCTTCTGCATCAATTTCCTATCCATCACCAGAAAATGGCAGATATAATTATTGCTGAGTAGCAGCTCCAGATTAAAGTCCTCCTTGAAGTTGGGCTCGTAATATTCTGTCCTGTCTCCATTGCATTTGTCTTCGTCAGAGTAAAGCATCTGCGGCCTAATCCCTTGGCTTTTTCCCGCCTGGATAGCTGCCGCCATCTCATACAGGGCATCTTTGGTCAGGATATCATCGTGGTCCAGCAGGCCGATATAATCTCCACTGGCATAGGGTAATGCCTGATTGGTATTCTCGGCAATCCCAGCATTGGCAGTCAAGTGGATGTATCGGATCCTTGTAGCTTCCCCACCACGCAGATATTCCCTCAATACCTGCTCCACACTGTCATCCTCTGTGGCATCTGCCAAGATCATCTCCCATTGTGGGTAAGTCTGGCCGTTCAGAGAGTCCAGCAGGTCCTTCAGATATTCCGGTTTCGTTCTGTATGCAGGGACCACGATGCTGAACTTCACCCGAAAGCCCCTCTCTTCCCAATCCCTGCTCTGAGCCATCTCCTCCATCTCCCCTGGAGCTATCCATGTATAGGGTGGATGCTTCCTCTCCGCAAGTCTCTCTAAAACCGCGTACCAGGTCTTTCGGATGCCGTTTCGTTTCAGATAAGATATGGTTTTGTTTAGATTCGCCCTATTGATTCTGCTCAAACCTGCCTCCTGTAAGCCATCCCATCTCCTCTAGCGCATCCAGCGTAGACTGAGGGACCTGGGTGATATCCCCCTTTTTCAGGCGAATGCTGAAGTATACGTTCATCTGTGCAGGATAGCTCAACATCATGGTGCCATCGTGAAGAATCAGGATCCTGTCACCGGTTTGGTAATTTCCAATTCGCCCATGGATAACCACTGGCTCCCCGGAACCCTGCTCAAACACAATAATAGGGCTATCCGCCGCAATATAGATCCCAGTGCTAAACGTAAAAGGGCTCAGCACAAACAAGCCTGCAGCCAACAAACAAACAGCCGCTACTATGATAATAACCACTGGTTTTCGCATAAATGCCTCCCTTTCTGATTCCCCATGGATACTCTGTCCTCTTTCTTCCTTTTAGAATAGCATACTTTCCGAATTTATCAATAGTATCTCCCAAAAGCCATAAACAATATGGAACAGGCAGGGAGTAAGCTTCCTGCCTGTCTGTGTTCCTATATTTGCGCTCTCTATTACATTCTTATCTTTCTATGTGCCACACTTCTCTCACAGAACTGCCTTCAAATCCTCTGTCAACTTTGCAAGCTTCTCCGCAGCATTCTCAAGACTGGTACCCTTCACGCCCATGTAGAACTTAATCTTCGGCTCTGTGCCAGAGGGACGGGCACAGCACCATGCATCTTCAGGGAGTTCAAAGTACAGCACATTTGACTTAGGCAGACCTGTCTTCCCCTCTTCCCCAGTGGCCATATCCACAGTGCGGTCTGTCTGATAATCTCTAAATTTCAGCACCTGGTGGTCCCCAAAGGACTTAGGCGGGTTCTGGCGTAGCTTATCCATAATCTCCGCAATCTGTCTGGAGCCGTCAATACCCTTCAGAGTAATAGTGTACTGGGATTCCTTGTAATAGCCATACTTTTCATAAGTATCTAACATCATATCCCACAGAGTCTTGCCATGCTTCTTGCAATAAGCCGCCACCTCACACAGACACATCACTGCCACAATAGCGTCCTTGTCTCTGGCATGTGTCCCGGCCAGACAGCCATAGCTTTCCTCTAGGCCAAATACATAATGGTTGCTGCCAGACTGCTCAAAGAGCTTAATCTGCTCACCGATAAACTTAAAGCCAGTAAGCACTTCGATCAGCTTTACCCCATAGGTATTTGTGATAGGCTTCGTCATATTCGTAGTGACAATGGTGGTAACCAGAGCAGGATTCTCTGGCATGGTATTCGTGGCGGTGCGCTCCCTCAGAATATATTCCGCAATGAGCATACCGGACATATTCCCCGTAAAGGACACATATTCCCCTGTTTTGGAGTCTTTTGCATAGACACCCAGGCGGTCTGCATCCGGGTCTGTGGCCAGAACAATATCCGCATCCTTCTCCTTTGCCAGGCGCAGCGCATATGTAAATGCCTTCGGGTCCTCAGGGTTGGGGTAATCCAGCGTGGTAAAGTTAGGATCAGGATTCTCCTGCTCTGGCACCACGTACACATGCTTAAATCCAAGCTCTGACAGGATTCGTCTTGCAGGCACATTTCCAGTGCCACATAGAGGTGTGTATACAATCTTGATATCGTCAGCCACCTCTGCAATGACCTCTGGATGAATGATCTGCTTCTTCAGCTCCGCCATATAGGCATCGTCAATCTCTTTGCCGATGACCTGGTACAGATCCTTTTCCATGGCCTCAGACTTATCCATGGTCTTTACAGTATGATAATCCTTAATTGCCTGTACTTCTTCAATAATTTGCTTGTCAAAGGGAGCTGTCACCTGGGCACCATCCTCCCAATATACCTTATATCCATTATACTCCGGCGGATTGTGGCTTGCCGTTACCACGATGCCTGCAGTACAGCCTAGAGTGCGCAGTGCAAAGGAAAGCTCTGGCGTAGGGCGAAGGGCGTCAAACACATAGGCCTTGATGCCATTGGCAGCCAGACACAGGGCCGCCACATCCGCAAACTCCGGGGACATGCGCCTGGAATCATAGGCGATTGCCACCCCCTTTGCCTGGGTACCCTTCTTTATGATAAAATTAGCCAATCCCTGTGTAGCCTTGCGCACAGTGTAAATGTTCATACGATTGGTGCCGGCTCCGATAATGCCCCGCAGTCCTCCTGTCCCAAATTCCAATTCCTTATAGAATCGCTCCTCGATTTCCCCTTGGTCATTGCGGATAGCCAGCAATTCGTCCTTTGTGCCCTGATCAAAATAGTCATCTTCCAACCAGAAATTAAACTCGTCCATATAGCTCATTTTGTCTCTCCTCTCTTCTGCGCGGCGTTTTTGGAAAGCATTTCCTGCCCTTTGCTTCCCTTATTTTAACATATTCCCATCCCTTTTGCCACCCCTATTCTTTTGCCTTTATCCAGCGCTCCATCTCTGCCATCACCCGATTGATGTCCAGGGGCTTTGTCATATGTTCGTTCATGCCAGCCTCTCTGCTGGCGGCGATGTCCTCTGCAAAGGAATTGGCAGACAGCGCCAGAATGGGGACTGACAGCGCATCTCCCCGGGGAAGCTTTCGGATAGCACGGGTGGCCTCGTAGCCATTCATGACAGGCATCTGAATGTCCATCAAAATCATATCAAAGTATCCTTCTGGTCTGGCCTCAAAGCGCTCCAAGCCCTCTTTCCCGTCAGATGCACATTCCACTGTCACTCCGGTAGCGCCAATGATTTCCATGGCGATCTCCTGATTGATGACATTATCCTCCACCAGCAGGACTCTACGGCCCTTAAACTGGGTGTCCGCACAAGTCTCCTCCACTTTCTGGGCCGTCTCTATGCCCAGTCCTGTAAGCTTCTGCAGCTTCAATAGCAAAGTCACAGTGACTCTGGTTCCCTTCCCCAGCACGCTGGCCACCTGAATCGTGCCTCCCATCATATGCACAATATTCTGAGCGATAGTCATCCCAAGTCCGGTTCCCTCTATTTTGCTGATCCGAGAATCCTCCGCCCGGCTAAAAGGTTCATAGATATGGGGTAAAAAGTCATCCGCCATTCCCATTCCATTATCCTCAAAGATAAATTCATAGGAGCAGCAGCCATATTTTTTGATTTCCCGCTCCATGGCAGTCAGTCTCAAGCACCCGCCTTTGGGCGTGAATTTCACGGCATTGCTTATGATATTGGAAAATACCTGGCTAATGCGCCCCTTATCCCCAACCACATCCTCATGTTCCACCTGGATGGGCAATACCTCTATCGTAAGCCCTTTTTCCGCTATCTGTCCACTGGCTGCAGATGCCACATTCTGTATCAGATCTGAAATTTTAAACTCATCTGCCACCAAATTCACATTGCCAGATTCAATCTCACTCATGTCCAAAATTTCGTTCACCAGAGAGAGCAGGCTATTGCTGGATGCCGAAATCTTGTCCAGACAGTCATGTACTCGCTCTGGATCTGCTAGATTATCGGAGGCGATTTTCGCCATCCCCATAATCCCATTCATAGGGGTGCGAATGTCATGACTCATCCGGGAAAGGAATTCACTTTTAGAAGCATTGGCATGATTGGCTGCCTCACAGGCCGCCTGGATTGCACGCTGTTCTCTCATCTCCTTGCGCTTGCTTTCCGTCACATCCTGGGCCACATAGACAATGCCGCTGGCCTTTCCCTCTTCATCCGTCTGGGCCATTACTGCAGTAGCTCGTATCCAGCCGTAATCGTCTGCCATAGCCTCTGGGCTCTCCGGCATCTTCCGATAGGCAAAGGTGACAAATGGCTGCTCCTTCCCAAGAACTTGTCGTAGATTTCTTCTGCTCATCATATGCAGATAATTTGCCCTATCCTCTGGATGGACAAAGCGCTCTGCGTACATACGCAGTGCTGTGGTGTACTCTGTCCGATTTCCCAGCATCCTACTTACATCTTCCAGCTGGTTCATAGCCTTGAACAGGTTCTGCTCCAGATCTCCGTAATAAGTGGCAAAAAACATGCTGCTTAAACTGTCAATAATGCCTGTCTGCTCCTGCTCTAGCTTCTGTCGCTGTTCTTCTTCCAGCTTTTCATCTGTAATGTCACGACCTAAGATATTCACCAATACCTGTCCGTCCCTGCGAATATATGTCACATGCTGCTCCAGCCATTGCACCTGGTCCTTCTTTATGCGGTATCTGCATATCTCTTCCAAATAGCTTTGAGTCTTTTCCGCCTGACTGCGCATATGCTCTGGGCTCATTACCTTTTTGAATTCCTCTATGTCTTCTGGGTGGACAGAAGTCTCCAGCGCGCGTTGGTAGTATGTGGTATATCTGCCTGGTCCACTATTCAATGGCTGTGCGCTCTCATTTAGCCAAAAGCGCTCACATTGATCATCCTCCAAGTGAACCGTGGTCATTACATGGAAACGAGATTTCAGAATAGCAGCCATCTGCATATCCCGCTGGGATAAGGCCTGTTCCTGGCGCACACGCTTATCCACATCTTGAAGGGCCAAAACAATATAATTCCTGGTTCCCTGGTTTCTGCCAAAATATGCGATGACTGCCACATAGCGATACTTATCGCCTACGCGCAGTTGGCACAGCATATCCTTCTTCTGCAGGCCAGCATCCCTGGCCTGGCGCAGACTCTCCAGAGAAAACTGCTGCCTGAACTTCTCTTGATCCTGAGGATGAATCTGGCGCACCAGACGAGACTGCATCACTACATCCCACATCAAAGTCTGAGAAATCCATCCCTCCTGGCTGTAGCCACCCTCTCGGACAAGATTTACATTGCCATCTTTTAAGTCAATGGTATAAATGCCCAGGTTTTGTTCGCCAAGGGTACGGGTAAGCTCCTGCAGGCGGACGCTGGTTTCATCCAGCTCCAGGCTCTCCTTCAGCATGTCCTGCACATCCTTGATATAGATAAGGACCGTCTGCTTTTCATCCATGTACCCGGAATCTGGCGTCACCTCTAGCATGTTCCACCGGTAGCCCCCTGGAGAGCTTCTTCTGTAGCTGCAGGTCAGATTCTTACGTCCCGTGCGCAGCGCACTCTTCAAATATTCCAGATGAGTAAAGCTTAAAAACCTGTCCATATCCTCCGGATGAATACTGCCTTTTGTAATGAACTGCTCCAGCCATCCTGTAAAAGTCTCTGCATCACTGTCAATAGCCCATTCCTCTGCGCCAGATTTAACCACCTCATAACTATTCTGGCTCAAATTCACCCGCAAAATCTTGCGGTAAACATAGCTGAATTCGTCCATATGAGGCGTCAACGTGATAACAAAGGCAGGCGTGTCTTCTCCCCATTTTATCCGCTTTGCCCCCATATCTACGGTACCTAGCGTATTATCGCTGTTAATGGATCGGCTTTCTTCTTTTGCCCCCATGCGCAAAAGCGGACAGTTGGCGCAAGAATTCCCCCACATTCTATCACAGCTTATCCCCTTTTTTACAGTTGGCTTAATCTCCTTGATGCGTTTATTAAAATACAAGATTTCGTGATTATCCTCCCTGATCACATAGATTCCTGTATTTGGTATGGCATCTAGAATTTTCTCATACTCTCTGCTATCCACAAGTATATCCCCAATAATTGTAAAGCTGTACCCCGTCCACAACCCGGGCGCTTTCCATCTCGTCAAACTCAAAAATTGGCATCAGCTCTACCGCATTGATCCCCAAATCCTTCAAATAGGGAATCTTTTGCCGCAGTCCCTCATAGGTTCCCTTGGCCGTCACTCCGGAAGAATCATCTTTCGTGAATCCCCGGACATGCATTTCGTAAATGACCAGATCCTCCATGGGAAGCTCCAGCTGCATCGTCTTTCCCCAGTCAAAATTATTTTCCACGATCCGTCCATGATAAATAAATCCGTCCGGATTCTCTCCCCATTTCCGCTGGCCTGTCACCGCCTTTGCATAAGGATCCAGCAAAATATGGTTTTTGTCGAACAACAGTCCTTTTTCTCTGTCATAAGGACCGTCCATCTGAAATGCATATTCGAATTCTT